>CASEJU010000068.1 GCA_949288335.1 uncultured bacterium
GAATTATTGCAAAAACAAGTTAATGAAGATAATAATTTAATAGCTAATTAATGGAAAGTATTGACAGTCATATTCGTTAATACTTTTTTCTGTAAAATAAAATAGATTAAAGGAGAGTGATAAAATGATTAGTATAAGAAAAAAATAAAGGTTTATTAGTATAAATTTGAAATTGCAAAAATAAATGGGAAACGAAAATTTATCAATAAATCAGGGTTTAGAATAAAAATGAAGCATATATAACATGACAAAAAGCATATGTTAAATTTATCATAGAAAGTAACATATTATATTCTGATTATCTAGATTATTAAATGAACAAATATTTTGAAATGAATTATAATCAAAATAAAGGAAATTATGAAGAAAAAAAGTCTGGTTATAAAAAAAGGAAAATTTCTTTTATAAGTGAAGTTTTTGATATGTTTGGTGACTAAAACTACTTTATAGTAGTTTTTTTGTAATTTTTTTTACATATTTTTATAATAAAATATAAATTGGATTATAGTATATATGGAAAATAATCCCAGATGTTTTTAATACTTTGTGATTTTATTAATGACATATTTATGTTATAATGAATAATAGGTGATTATATGGCAATTACAAGTAAAGACATTTTATTATTAGAAGAAAAATTTAACCATATATGGAGTTGTCTTTGACGCCACAAAAAAACAGGAGAGAATAACTTTATTGAATAAAGAAATATCAGATCCTAACATCTGGAGTAATCCTTCAAATGCGGAAGCTTTAACTAAAGAGTTAAGTGAATTAAAAGAAATATTAAATCCAGTATTTAAGTTAAAGGATAATATAGAAACGCTTAAACAGTATGAAGAATTTTGTAACGATGCTTTGGATGATGATATAAAAAAAGAGTTTGAAATTCTGTATGAAGAAACCATTAAATTATTAAAAAATCAAGAGACTTTGACGTATCTTAGTGGAGAATTTGATAATAATGCCGCGATTTTTGAAATACACGCCGGGGCCGGTGGTACAGAAAGTTGTGATTGGGCCATGATGCTTTCTAGAATGTACACTAAGTATTTTAATAAAAAAGGTTATACGTATGAAGTTATAGATGAACAGCCTGGAGAGGAAACAGGTATTAAAAGCATAGTTTATATAGTAAAAGGAACTTTTGCCTACGGATATTTAAAAAATGAAAAAGGCGTTCATCGTTTGGTTAGATTATCACCGTTTGATGCAAATAATAGAAGACATACTTCCTTTGCGGCCGTTGACGTTATTCCTGAATTTGATGATAACGTAGACGTTGAAATAAAAGATCAAGATGTTAGAATTGATGTATATAGAAGTAGTGGTGCTGGAGGACAAGGTGTTAATACAACTGACAGCGCCGTTAGAATAACTCATATACCAACAGGCATTGTAGTTACTTGTCAAAATGAAAGAAGTCAAATAAAAAACAAAGAAACGGCTTTAAAAATATTAAAAAGTAAACTATATCAGTTAAAATTAAAAGAGCAAAAGGACCGAATTAATACAATTAAAAGCGACCATGCTGGTATAGAGTTTGGATCACAGATAAGAAGTTACGTGCTTCATCCGTATTCGATGATAAAGGATCATCGAACCAACTATGAAACATCTAATGTTAGTAAAGTTTTAGATGGCGATTTAGATGGATTTATAGAAAGTAATTTAAAAGGAGAAAAATTATAATGAGAATGTTTAGGTTATTTAGAAGGAAAAAAACTGATAAAATCTTAAAAATAGTAGAAAAAGCGCATCTTTTTAAAAGGTATATATTCTTATTAATAGGTGTTTTAATGTACGCGTTAGCGTATAATTTATTCTTTTTTAAAAATAATATAGTATTTGGTGGTGCTAGCGGTATATCCATAATTACGAAAAGTTTTATAGATTCTTCAATTATGATTCTTATATTAAATGTACTATTTTTAGTATTAAGTTATTTTCTTTTGGGAAAAGAAAAGACCATTAATTCTCTTGTTGGTTCACTACTATTTCCACTATTCGTAAGTTTAACAAAAGGAATAGATGAGTTTATAAACATAGATAATAGTAATCTTTTGCTTATTGCAATAATTGGTGGTGTTTGCGTTGGAACCGCAGCGGGAATAGTTTTTAAAAGTGGTTTTACAACCGGTGGTACAGACATTCTAAACCAAATAGTAGCAAAATATTTTAAGGTATCAATGGGAACTTCAATGTTAATGACTGATGGTATAATTACTATAGTTGGAGGGTTCTTCTTTGGTTGGACACGTGTGTTATATGCAATGATTGTTTTATATATAATTAACGTTTTAGTTGATAAAGTGGTACTTGGTATATCAAAGAGTAAAGCTGTTTATATAACAACTGATGAAGATGATGCGGTAATCGAATATTTATTAAACGAGTTAAATCTTGGAATAACTTTAATTGAGACAAGGGGTGGATATACAAATAAAAAAGACCAAATAATTATGTGTGTTATTCCAACTAGTGAATATTTTAAAGTAAGTGAAGGTATTGAACAGATAGATCCAAAAGCGGTTATTTTGGTGACGGACGCATACCAAACCTCTGGTATGTATAGTGGAAAAGGAAGTGAGTTAGTAGGAATCAACTAATTAAATTTATGTTAAATTAAAAAAAGTAAATGAGTTATTTATATATAAAAGAGTTATATTTAATATATAGCAGTAAAGGAAGTGAACGATTATGGAATTTATTAAGTTTAGAAACGTAGAAAAAACTTATAAAAATGGTGTAAACGCGGTTTATAATTTGAATTTAGACATAAAAAAGGGAGAGTTTGTTTTTGTTATAGGGGCATCAGGTTCCGGCAAATCAACGCTTATAAAAATGCTTTATAGGGAAGAAAAACCAACGCATGGTGAAATATATGTCGGTGGGGTAAACGTTGCAAAGGTAAAAAATAGTAAGGTTTATAAATTAAGAAGAAAAATTGGAATAGTTTTCCAAGATTACAAATTATTACCTAAGTTAACGGTTTACGAAAATGTTGCTTTTGCACTTGAAATATATGGCCTTCCGTCTGATGAAGTTAAAAGAAAAGTATTAAAAGCATTAGATTTAGTTGGCTTAAAATCAAGAACAAAAAGTTATCCGGATCAATTATCCGGTGGTGAACAGCAGCGGGTTGCAATTGCAAGAGCGATAGTAAACTCACCAAAACTACTTATATGTGATGAGCCAACCGGTAACTTGGATCCTGATACTAGTTTAGAAGTTATGAAAGTAATAGAAAAGATAAATGATTTAGGAACAACAATCGTAATGGCTACGCATGATAGAGAGATGGTTGATAAAATGAAAAAAAGAGTTATTCTTTTGGATAATGGTAAGCTTGTAAAAGATTATGAGAAAGGAAGTTATAGTCATTATGAAGGCAATTAGAATATTTTTAAGAAACATACGTGATGGCTTTAAAAGTGTTGGAAGAAACCTTAGTTTATCAGTTGCATCTATTTCATGTATAACTATTACATTGTTAATTGTTGGTATCGCCGTTGTTGTTTCATATAACGTAGAGAACATGACGAAACTAGTAAAAGAAGATTTTACTATCGTATCATTTGTTGATACTAAAGCCAATGAAGAAGAGATAAATGATTTACAAAAAACAATAAAATCGTTTAAAAACGTTGAATCAGTAGAACATCAAACAAAAGAGCAAATTGCAGATGAAATGAAAGATACTTCTGATTCATTAGCAAAGATTATAGATAGTTGGTCTGATGAATCAAATCCACTATATGATACTTTATTAGTAAAGGTAAAGGATACCGAAAAAATATCTAAGACCGCGGAGCAAATTTCTGATTTAGAGCTTATTGAAGAAGTTCAGTATGGACAAGGTATGGTTGAAAATCTTTTATCAATATTTAAAGTGTTAGAAAAAGCAATGATTGTTGCGATGATAGCATTGGTTTTTGTAACGTTATTTTTAATAACTAATACAATAAAGATAACAATTTTCTCAAGAAAAAGAGAAATAGAAATAATGAGACTTGTAGGTGCGTCTAACTTTTCTATTAAACAACCATTCGTAATAGAGGGATTTTGTTTAGGATTCTTAGGTTCTTTGATTCCTATTGCAGCTTCTTTATATGGATATTCAGCATTATATAAACATTTTAATGGACAAATATTTTCACCATTCATTAAATTAGTTCCAGCTGAACCATTTATATATTACGTATCATTAATATTGTTAGCCTTAGGTGTTGTTGTTGGTATGTTTGGAAGTTATAGAGCGGTAAGGAAATACTTAAAAATATAATGAAAAAAATATTATATAGCTTAATAACTTTATTAGTAGTATTTACAATACCAATAACAACAATTAACGCAAAAACAATTGGTCAGTTAGAAAAAGAATTAGATGCTGCACAAAAAAAATTAAATGATACAAATACAAAAAAAGCAATGAATAGTCAAGATTTAAAAGAAACACAAAACAAGATATCAGAAATACAATCTAGTATTAAAAAAACAGAAGAAAGTATTGATCAAAAAACAAAGGAAAGTGAGCAGCTAGAAAAAGATATCCAAAAGAAAAATGAACAGACTAAAGATTTGATGAGATATTATCAAAAATCATCTTCTGGGTCTGCGATGATTGAATATATTATGGGAGCAGAAAGCATAACTGACCTTGTTTATAGGTTATCAATCACAGAGCAAATTTCATCTTATAATAAAAAGACCGTAAACGAAATGAACGAAATGATTAAAGAAAATGAAGAAATAAAAAAAGAATTAGCTTCCAAGAAAGAAGAGCTTGTTAAACTTAAGTCTGAACAAGAAGTTCAGTTAACTGTATTAAACCAAAAACAATCAGAACTTAATAAAGAAGGAGAATCTGATGAAGCATCGGTTAAATCCATGAAAAAAGAACTTGAGTACTATAAATCTTTAAAATGCTCTAGTAGTGATACAATTGATGGCTGTTTAGCTAAAGTTTATGGTAGTGGGTATTTGCCTTCAGGTACAACCTTTTTTAGACCAACTACTTCAGGTAGAATATCAAGTGAGTTTGGTAAAAGAACTTTATTTGGATCAGCTAATAACCATTTTGCTATTGATATAGCAATGCCTATTGGCACTCCTGTTTATGCGGTTGCTCCAGGTATTGTTGGCTATACCGGAGAGGTTTGTGGTATTTCACTTGTTGTATGGCATAATATAAATGGGCAAACTTATTCCTCTATTTATTGCCATTTATCAAAACAATTAGTTAAAAAAGGACAAGTGGTAACAAAAGATACCATGATAGCTAAATCTGGTAACACTGGTATATCAACCGGACCTCACTTACACCTTGGTATGGCAACAGGAAAATATAAAGCAGATTATTACTATTATTATAAAACATCAAGGGGAGATAGTTTAGAAAATCATACGTTTAACCCAAGAAACGTAATAAACTTCCCAGCTTTAGGTAAGAGTTATTATAACAGGTAAAAGAAGCGTGCATATGCTTCTTTTTTAATACTTTCTTCTTTAATTCTCTTTTAATTAAAAATTTGTTATAATTAAATTGGTGATTAAACTTGAAAAAAATGAATGTAATAGTAGTTTTTAATAAAGACATGAGTAAAACTTTGATGTGTAAAAGAACAAAAGAACCATATAAAGGTATGTATAATTTAGTTGGTGGTAAAATAGAGGCTCCTAATGATGGCTTAAATGAGGCTTATAGAGAGTTGGAAGAAGAAACTAATATTCATAAAAGTGATATTGATTTAACTCACTTCATGGACATTGTTTATGTTAAATGGAATAAAGAGTTAGAAGTATATTATGGAATATTAAATAAGGATGTTCAGTTAGTTGAAGAAGTTAATAAATTAGAATGGGTTAATACTAGTGATAACTTCTTTGATATGAGTAAATATGCGGGAGAAGGGAATATAGGCCATATATTAGAAGAGATAAAAATAGATTTAGATAAAAAATAATGCTCATTTATTAGGAATTCATATAATGTTCATAAATAATATATAATATTCTTTTTATGTTATTTTATATGTTAAAAAAGTAATATATGGAAAGGCATCAATTTTATGAAAATATTTTGTATAAGATTGATAGAGGAAAGTTATTATGTATGTAAAAGAAAACGTTAAAGATGAAGTGTATAAGAAAGTGATAGGCCATTTTTTAAATAAGTGTGATGTAGTATCTTTTACATATAGACCTGATCAACACTCTGATAATACACAAAAAATAAAAAAAATTTTATCTGAATTAAATTATTCTCAAAGTTACATTGAAAGAAATTATTCATATAAATTAATAAGTGAATTCTTTAAATATAATAAAGATAATGCTTTACTGTTCAATGATGAGTATCAAAATACTTATAAAAAATATTTAAAGGGACTAACTAATTATAGCGAATATAAAAGGTTTCAAAAAGATTCAAATTATAAAAGCAAACTTTATGTTAAATATGATAAGTATAATTTAAAAATAGATTTAGATAACTTAACTTATGAAGAATATAAAACATTTATTATATATGATAATAGGTTAGATTATATATGGTCGATATTTAGTAGGTTATATTATGAATACAAAGTGAATGAATTTATTAACAAATATAAAAATAACATCCTTTATGAAAGAAAAAATTATGATGATAAAAGTATAATTAGCATACAATATTTTTTAAAAATTAACGAAAATTTAAAAAAAGGAATCATTAGGAGAAACTCCGTCTTCGATTGGAGTTTTCCTAACTCCATAGAAGATATGACATTTTATAGTAAAGGACTTTGCAAGTTGTTTTCTATTGCACACGAAAAGATTCTAAATATATTTTGTGAAAATGAAGAAGAGTATAAATATTTAAAATTAATTGGTGTAAAATTTAAGGAAGAAATTTTTGTTCCAGTAAAGGAAAAAGATAAAATTTTTGAAAAATATCAAAATTTAAAGTAAAACATAATAGAATATGATTGTTTTAGAAAAGAGAAATGCATTTCTAAAATTTAGCATTTCTCTTTTTAGGTAAAATCGTTAAAATTAAGTATAAGAGCTTTATTGATTCCTTATAAAATAAGTGTTAGAATAGATTAACAAGGTTTATTTAGTGTTAATTAGTGTTATTTATTAAATTTGTGGCCGAAATGCGTATTTTAGTGTTTCAGACACGTATCATCCAAAACTCAAAATTTTTAAAATACGAATTTTTAAGGTTGATAGTAATCATAGTAAGGAGGACAAAATGTTTGATTTAGTATCTAAATTTAAGCCATCTGGTGATCAGCCTGAAGCAATAAAAGAACTTTCTTGTGGAATAAAAGATGGCAAGAAATACCAGGTTTTACTAGGGGCTACGGGTACTGGTAAGACCTTTACAATTGCAAACGTAATTAAAGAAGTTAACAAGCCAACGCTAGTTTTAGCGCATAACAAAACACTAGCAGGTCAGTTGTACTCAGAATTAAAGGAAATCTTTCCAAACAATCGCGTTTGCTATTTTGTTTCGTATTATGATTATTATCAGCCGGAAGCATACGTTCCATCAAGCGATACTTATATAGAAAAAGATTCATCTATAAACGATGAGATAGATGAGTTAAGACACTATGCAACATCATCTTTAATAAATGCTAAAGACGTAATAGTAGTGGCATCAGTTTCTTGCATTTATGGTATAGGAGATAAAGAAGAATATGAAAATCATATGCTTACTTTAAAAGTTGGTGAGGAAATAAATAGAAATGAAATCCTTACAAAGTTAGTAGATATGTTGTATGAAAGAAACAACATGGATCTGGTAAGAGGAACTTTTAGAGCCAAGGGAGATGTTATTGAAATTATTCCGTCGTATGAAAAAAGTCATGGTATTAGAGTAGAGTTGTTTGGCGATGAAATAGATAGAATATCAGAATTTGATGTTTTAACAGGTGCTATTGTTAATGATAAAAAATTTATTTCTATAATGCCAGCATCTCACTTTGTAACCAGTGAGGAAAAATTAAAAAAAGCAATCGTAAATATTAAAGCTGAATTAGAAGACAGGTTAAAATATTTTCGCGATAATGGTAAATTATTAGAGGCTGAACGCCTGGAGCAGCGGTGTAAGTATGATATAGAAATGCTAGAAGAAACCGGTTTTTGTTCCGGAGTTGAAAACTACTCTAGACACTTAGCATTAAAGCCCGCTGGTGCAACGCCAACTTGTCTTTTAGACTTCTTTCCAGATGATTTTTTAATGGTCGTAGATGAATCACACGTAACATTACCTCAGGTTAAGGCGATGTATAACGGTGATAGAAACAGAAAACAAATGCTTGTTGATTACGGATTTAGACTTCCATCGGCACTTGATAACAGGCCTTTAAGATATGAAGAGTTTGAAGAAAAAATAAACCAAGTAATATACGTTTCTGCAACACCTGGTGATGAGGAACTAGAAAAAGTGCATCATCACGTTGTAGAACAAATAATTAGACCAACCGGACTTTTAGATCCTTTAATAGAGGTAAGAAAATCAACTAATCAAATAGATGATTTAATAGAAGAAATAAATAAGCAAATAGATAAAGGGGATAGAACTTTAGTTACAACCTTAACCATTAGAATGGCAGAGGAATTAACTTCATATTTAAAGAATCTAAACATAAAAGTAGCTTATCTTCATAGTGAAGTAAAAACTTTAGAAAGATTACAAATAATTCATGATTTAAGGGCGGGCAAGTATGATGTTTTAGTTGGTATAAACCTTTTAAGAGAAGGTCTTGATATACCAGAGGTTAGCTTGGTTGCCATCTTAGATGCTGATAAGCAAGGCTTTTTAAGAAGCCACAGAAGTCTTATTCAAACGATTGGTAGATGTGCAAGGAACGCTGAAGGCAGAGTAATAATGTATGGTGACATAATAAGCGAAGCAATGAAAGAAGCTATTGATGAAACCGCAAGACGGCGTGCTATACAAATTAAATATAATGAAGAGCATCATATAGTGCCAGAAACCATAAAGAAAAAGATAATGGAAGTTGTAAGCGTAAATGATGATAATAGTAATTCTAAAAGAAATATAAAAAGTGATAACATTCATAATGATAAGTTAATAAAAGAGTTAGAGCAAGAAATGCAAAAAGCTGCTAAAGAATTAGACTTTGAGCGCGCTATGGAACTTCGTGATATTATATTTGAAATGAAAGTAAAATAAAACTCATCTTGAAACTAAAATAGTTATTAGATTATTGATTTTTAAGTACTTATATAATATAATTTAACTGTAAAATAAGAAAGGAGTAATGGTATGCAAGAAGATAATAAAAGCGTAACTAATGAGTCTTTGAAAGATCAAAATCAAGGTAAAAAAAATGGACTTGCAATAGCAGGATTGGTATGTTCTTTGTGCGGTATTATAACTTGTGGATTTACTAGTATAATAGGCTTAATTTTATCGATAGTAGGATTAAGCAAGTCAAAGAAGATGAATGATGAAGGAAAAGGCCTTGCCATTGGAGGTATAGTATCAGGTGCACTTATAATAATATTATATGTTTTTGTATTTATTTTTATGGCTGGAAGTATTTATTCAGTTACTAACAAAATAATAAATGCCACTGATAATAATAAGAGTAGAAATGATTCATACTATAGTAATGATTATGATGATGATGATGAAAAAGAAGAATATGCTTTAGGCGAGACATTTGAATTTGACGATCTTGAAATTACTTTAGGAGAGAGTTATTCGTTTGATGTTGTTGATAATCAGTTTTCTGACCATTATAATAAGACGGTTGTAAAGTTACCAATTACAATTAAGAACGTAGGGACCACAACGAATGGATTAAATATGTTTTATTATGATGTTTATGGTTCAAAAGGTACTGAAGTAGATGTTTTAAATACATATTTTTCTGATAACGTAGACAGTGCTGGTGATTTAAGACCTGAAGCAGAATATACTAAATATTTATATTTTGTATATGATGGAAATGGTAGCTATACCATAGAGTTTGATGATTACTATGAAGAAGTAGAAGTTACGTTTGACATTCAAAAATAATAAAAAACTATTTTAACTAAATAGTTTTTTTAATTACTGTAAATTTTTAAAAAATTATAAGAAAAAAATTATTTTTGTTATGGAAATTATTAAAACTATGATAGAATATTAAATCAGAAAGAGTGGTTTATATGGATAAGATTATAGTAAAAGGTGCTAGAGAAAATAATTTAAAAAACGTGGATATTGAAATCCCTAAAAATAAATTAACGGTTATGACGGGTGTATCAGGATCAGGAAAGTCAAGCCTTGCTTTTGATACGATATACGCAGAAGGCCAAAGAAGGTACGTAGAAAGTTTATCTTCATATGCAAGGCAGTTTTTAGGTGGAACAACAAAGCCTGACGTTGATTCAATAGAAGGTCTTTCTCCATCTATTTCAATAGATCAAAAAACTACCAACAACAACCCAAGGTCAACGGTTGGAACGGTAACGGAAATATACGATTATTTAAGACTTTTATACGCAAGAATAGGTGTTCCTTACTGTCCTAATCATAACATTCCAATATCAAGTCAATCAATTGAAGAAATGACTACGCAAATAATGAATGAAGAGAATGGTACAAAATTAATTATTATGTCGCCTGTTGCCTATGGTGAAAAAGGGACGTTTAAGGATTTGCTTAATAACTTAAGAAAAGATGGTTATGTAAGGGTCAAAATTGATGGTGAAGTAAAAGATTTAAGTGAGGATATAAACTTAGAAAAAAATAAAAAACATAATATTTTAGTTGTTATAGATCGTGTTATAAAAAAAGATGAAGCAAGAGGAAGAATATATGAAGCGTTAGAGCTTGCTTGCAAGTTATCTAAGGGAAAAGCTGTAGTTGAAATTCCAGGCCGTGATGATATTGTTATGAGTGAGTCTTTTGCGTGCCCTCACTGTGATTTTTCACTAGAAGAATTAGAGCCTAGAATGTTTTCGTTTAACGCTCCATACGGATCTTGCCCAGATTGTAAAGGACTAGGTTTTAAACTAAAGATGAGTGCGGACTTAATTATTCCTGATAAAGAAAAAACGTTAAGACGCGGCGGTATAGAACCTTATGCAGGCATGGACGAATATAATATATACATAAAAAAACTTGAAATAGTCTGTGATAAGTATGGAATTGACATGGATAAGAAAATCAAGGACTTAACTAAAAAAGAACTTGATATAGTATTAAATGGTACTAAAGAGCCTATCGAGTTTAAGTTCTCAACTAGAAGTGGTAACAACATGAATAGTTATGAACCATATGAAGGGGTATTAAATAACTTGGAAAGACGCTATTTTGAAACTAATAGTGAGTTTATAAGAGAATGGCTTGGTAAGTACATGGTAGAGCTTACTTGTCCAACTTGTCATGGCAAAAGGTTAAAAGAAAGCGTTTTATCGGTTTTAATAAACAAGAAAAACATAATTGATTTAACCGATATGAACATTGATAAATTATATGATTTCTTTGATAAATTAAAATTAAGTAAGGAAAAAGAAGAAATTGCACGATTATTAATTAAGGAAATAAAATCAAGGTTGGAGTTTTTACATAACGTCGGACTTGGTTATTTAACATTATCAAGAAGCGCTGGAACGTTATCTGGTGGGGAAGCACAAAGAATAAGACTTGCAACCCAAATTGGATCACAGTTAACGGGCGTTTTATACGTTCTTGATGAGCCTTCTATCGGTCTTCATCAAAGGGATAATCAAAGATTAATTGATTCTTTATTAAAGATGCGAAATTTGGGTAACACATTAATAGTTGTAGAACATGATACCGACACTATGCTTCAGGCTGATTACTTAGTAGACGTAGGTCCTGGTGCAGGAGATCACGGTGGAGAAATAGTAGCTTGTGGAACTCCAAAAGAAGTTATGCAAAACAAAAACAGTTTAACCGGTGATTACCTATCTGGAAGAAAGAAAATAGAAGTACCTAAAAAAAGAAGAAAAGGAAACGGTAAGTATATCGAAATAAAAGGTGCTAAAGAAAATAACTTAAAAAGTATAAACGTTAAGTTTCCTTTAGGAAAGTTTATTTGCGTAACTGGTGTATCAGGATCAGGTAAATCAAGTTTGATTAACGGGATTTTATATAAAGCACTTGCCTTAAACGTTTATGGTACAAGAGTTGTTCCAGGTAAACATAAAAGCATTAAAGGATTAGAAAACGTAGATAAAGTAATTGATATAACCCAAGATCCAATAGGAAGAACTCCTCGTAGTAATCCCGCAACTTACGTTGGCGTATTTGACGACATTAGGGACGTTTTTGCAAACACCAAGGAAGCTAAAATAAGAGGTTATGAAAAAGGAAGATTTTCATTTAACGTAAAAGGAGGACGCTGCGAGGCGTGCTGGGGTGATGGAGTTAAAAAGATTTCCATGAATTTTTTACCGGACGTATACGTTCCTTGTGAGGTTTGCGGGGGAACACGTTTTAATAAAGAAACTCTAGAAGTTAAATATAAAGGAAAAACGATATATGACGTTTTACAGATGCGTGTTGAAGAGGCATTAGAATTTTTTGAAAATCATCCTAAAATCAAAAGAAAGCTTCAGGTTTTAATGGACGTTGGACTTGGTTATATAAAACTTGGTCAAAGTGCTCCAACGCTATCTGGAGGTGAAGCATCCCGCGTTAAACTTGCAAAAGAGCTTCAAAAAAAACCAACTGGTAAAAGTGTGTTTATCCTAGATGAACCAACAACTGGTCTTCATAGTGATGATATTAAAAAACTACTTGTTATATTAAACAGAATCGTTGATAATGGTGATACAGTAATCGTAATAGAGCATAACCTAGACGTTATAAAAGTGGCGGATCACATAATAGACTTAGGACCAGAAGGTGGGGATAATGGAGGTGCTATCGTGTGTGAAGGAACCCCAGAAAAAGTAGCTAAATGTGAAAAATCTTACACCGGAATGTATTTAAAATCTCTTTTATAAGGAAGTTTTATTAAAAATGGATAATAATAAGGTAGAGATAGAAATTATCTTTACCTTATTTTTTAATAATTATTTTATTATTTTCAAATTAACTTTTATTCTTTTGAAAATGATAGAATATTCTTTGAAAGGAGCTGTTACAATGGTACAACCAATAAACATATCTTGGTCTAAAACTAAAAAAAACGTGGAACAAATTATTTCAAAATACATATATTATTGCTTGTCTGTTGATAATGGTTCAACTTCTAATATACAAGATAATTTTATCTTGGAAAAGCTAGAGTATACTCCTATTACTAGTTCTTATATAAACTTAAATTCAGAAGAAAGAAAAGCAAGAATAGAATTTATTAATTATTTTAGGTTTTCCTTTAACAAATTAACTACGGATGAAAGAAAAATAATATATTGGACTTACTTGGATAAGGAAAACAATTATGATGATAGATACATTGCAAATAACCTAGGTTTTTCATTAGGTTATTATTATATAAAGAAAAAAGAAACGCTAATTAGGTTTGCTTATTCTTTAGGAGTTGAAGAAGTAAGCGATAAATAATATAAACGATATAAAAAAATCATAGTTCATATGATTTTTTTAATGTCTTAAAAAAACGAACATAATTATTTTAATTTATATAGAAAAACGGCTTAAAAAGTATTAAAAAAATAAATAACGTAAAAATATAAAATATTTGACGAAAAAATGTTTTTCTTATTTAATAACCTTATGCTATAATTATACTGGTGATGCTATTTGAGGGTAATCATAATAGATGATAAAAAAAGTAAGAAAAGCACTGAAAATAAAATGGAATATAGACTTAATTTGTTTTTAGAATGGCTTATTTACATGTTAGGATACGCAATGGTTTTATTAATAACATCTAATTTGTTTAGATCTCTTTACGTAGAAAATTTCTTTTATGGCTTTTTAGCTGCTATAATAATATATGTTCTAAACAAAACGGTAAAACCAATATTAGTTACGTTATCACTTCCGTTAATTGGAATAACGATGGGACTTTTTTACTTTGTGATAAACGTTTTAATACTTCTTTTAGTAAGTCTTATTTTAGGCAAGCATTTTTATTTAACAGGTTTTTTATCGCCTGTTATAGTATCAATTTTTATAAGTATAATGAATTTAATTATATCTAATTTAATCATAAAACCATTAATAGAAAGGTGTAAGAAATAATATGGACAAAGTAGCTTTAAACATAGGACCAATTACGATTACTTGGTATTCGATTTGCATACTGTTAGGAATAATTTTAGCTGGGTTAGTCATTAATAAAGAAGCTAAAAAATATAATATCCCAACGAGTTTTATTACTAATTTAATTTTTTGGTGTGTTGTTTTTGGGCTTTTAGGTGCTAGAATTTATTACGTATTATTTAACCTTGATTATTATGCATCATCTCCAATTGAAATAATAAAAATATGGAATGGAGGCCTTGCAATACACGGGGGTATAATTGCGGGATTTATAACGCTTGTTATATACTGTAAGAAATATGGCGTAAACATTCTTAAGATGTTAGATATAGTAGCGCCAGCTTTACTTTTGGCACAAGCAATAGGACGTTGGGGAAACTTTTTTAATGCAGAAGCTCACGGCGGAATCGTTTCAAGAAGTTTTTTAGAAGGACTTCATTTGCCAGAATTCATAATAGATGGAATGCACATTGGTTCCCATTATTATCATCCTACTTTTTTATATGAATCAATATTTTGTTTAATTGGCTTTTTTGTATTAGTAGGTTTTAGAAGCATTAAGTCTACTAAACTTGGGAACACAACGGCGTTATATCTTATTTGGTATGGTGTTTTAAGATTTTTTATCGAGTCACTTAGAACGGATAGTTTAATGCTTGGAAGCCTAAAAACGGCGCAGATAGTGTCAGTAATTATGGTCATTATCGGAGTTGTTATGTTTATAATAACCAAAATAAAAGGTAAAGCTTATGATGATGTGGGAGCGAAAGAAAATGAAATCAAATGCTAATTACGAAGTTATCATAATAGGAGCAGGACCAGCTGGTCTTTGCGCGGCCATATATTTTAAAAGAGCGGGTATAACTCCTTTAATTCTAGAAGCATCCGCACCCGGTGGAACACTTAATAAAACCCATAAAATAGAAAATTATCCAGGATATCAAGACGGGGATGGGTCAACGCTTGCTTTTAGAATGTACTCACAAGTAGAAGAACTTTCTGTTCCATTTAAAACCGAGAAAGTAATAAATATAGAAAAAGCAAATGATATTTATACCGTTATAACGGAAAGTAATAAATATACGTCTAAATATATTTTAATAGCAACCGGAAAAACACCAAGAAAATTAGATGCAACAAATGCTGATGTGTACGAAAATAAGGGCATATCATATTGTGCGGTATGCGATGGAGCTTTATATAAGGACAAAGACGTTATCGTAATCGGTGGCGGAAACTCTGCTATGGAAGCTGCCGAATACATGAGTGATATAGCACGATGTGTATACATAATAAATAGATCAAACGTATTAAGAGCAGATGAAAAAGAAAAGGAAATAACTAAAAAATCAAACGTTAAGGTACTTTTAAATAAAAAAGTAAAAGAAGTATTAGGAGATACTAAAAAAGTAACGGGTGTTATTTTGGATAATGATGAAAAGATAGATGCAAGTGCAATCTTTGTTTGCATAGGTCAAGAATCGTCAATAGCATATTATCAGAACCTTAATTTAGAGTCTGATAACAAAGGAATAATAGTTAATAATGAAATGAAAACAAGTGATGATAACGTTTACGCTGCAGGAGACTCGGTAAGTAAAGATTTATACCAAGTTGTAACAGCAACTTCGGAAGGTGCTATAGCAGCAACAAACATAATTAAAAAAATAAGGAAGTCTAATGGTTAGTTATTAGACTTCCTTTTTGCTCTAACAATTATTTTCTTTTTCTTTATAGTATTTCCGTCCTTATCAAGATAAATAAAATTATTTATTGTTTTTATTTCATCATCGATATAATTATTCTTATTAATATCTTTTTTTAGTTTATCTAAAGAAAGAATATCTTTAGATAAATGATTATCCAAGAACCATTTTAATTCTGTTGTATTAAAATCGCCATTATATCCGCCTTTGGTTTTATCAAATCTAACACCCGCTATAATTTCTTTTTCACTTATCATGATGTCATCAAAAGGGTGCTTTAACCATACAATTGGCTCAACTTTAACCCAAACATGGTCACCATCTTTATATTTTTCACCATTAGAAAGAGTGAAATTACCACCACCAAAATTCGAATTAGCTCTTATCCTAGTATATACTTCTCCATTATATTCAAAATAAGTTTGTTCTTCTGTTAATAATGTTAATTTTGGTATTTCTAAAGTTTCAATCATAATTTCTTTCCTTTCTTGTTTATCTATTATATTTATTTTTAAATTTAAGTCAACAAAAACACCCGGATATGTTGAAAAAGAAACCATTATTTGATATAATTCTTATGGTAAGGAAGTGATGGTATGACGTTTTCAAGTAAAATAAAAAAAGAGATTAGTACAACTGAGTGCACCAGGGCCGAGTACTTATCTGAATTATCAGGAATAATTAGAACTAGTGCGCAAATAAAGATATATAACATTAAAATTCAAACCGAAAACAAATTTGTTGCAAATCGTATTTTTGGTTTGTTTAAGATTTTGTATGACATTAATCTAAACATATCGTTAAGAAAGAATTATAACTTTAAGAAAAACGAAATATACGTTTTAGAGTTAAAAAAAGAAACGTTAAAAGTGCTTCGTGATTTAGGAATAATAAATGAAAAAAACGAACTTTTAATAATACCTAGCGAATCCATGCTTTCTGATGAAGAGTTAAAAAGGGCTTATTTAAGAGGCGTGTTTTTAGTATCGGGAAGCCTAAATGATCCTAAAACATCAAGGTATCATTTGGAGTTCTTAATTAATGATACTAAGTATGCTAACTTTTTAAATAACTTACTTAACGAGTGTAATTTAAATAGTAAAATATTACATCGTAAGAAAGGCTACATGATATATATTAAGGAAGCTGAAAAAATAAGCGACTTCTTAAGGCTTATAAGAGCTTATAACGGGGTTATGTATTATGAAGAAATTCGGGTGTACCGAGAAAAGATAAACATGACTAACCGACTTAATAACTGTGAGCAGGCAAACGTTGAAAAGATGGTTGTAACCGCTAACAAGCTTATTTCAGAAATTGAATTTATAAAGGAAAAAGGAATGTTTGATTTGCTTGATGAAAAGGTAAGAGAAAGTGCTTTATATCGTCAAAGGTATCCAGAAACGTCCCTTTTAGAATTAAGTAAAATAATAACTTTAGAAACCGGTTCAAACGTTAGTAAATCATGTTTGAATCATAGGTTTAGAAAAATTAAAGAGTTTGCTGAAAAAATAAGGAAGCAAAATTAAGTTAATAACCCCTTTAAAAAATACCTTTTTTTTGGTAGAATGGTATTGTTAATTTAATAATAGTAAAGTGGAAAGAAGTGATGGCATGGCAAGAATAATAGCATTAGTAAATCAAAAAGGTGGAGTAGGTAAGACAACTACCAGTATTAATTTAGCTGCCTCACTTGGTGTACAAAATAAAAAAGTTTTACTAATTGATTTAGACCCACAAGGTAATTGTTCAACGGGTGTTGGAATTAATAAGGGTGACGTGGATAAGAGTATTTATGATATGCTTCTTGGAAGGTGTACGGCAAATCAAGCTATAATAAGGACTAATTTTAAAAACTTAAGCATTATTCCGGCTACCATAAATCTTGCGGGAGCTGATATAGAATTATTAGAAAAATCAAAGTTAGATCCAAACTTTCAAAAAAATATGCAGCTTAAGATTGCTTTAGAACCAATTAAAGATGAATATGATTTTATAATAATTGATTGTCCTCCTTCTTTAGGGCTTTTAACAACGAATGCGCTTACGGCAGCTAATTCGGTTCTAATTCCAGTTCAATGTGAGTTTTTTGCACTTGAAGGAATTATGCAGCTTTTAAACTCAATAATGCTTGCGCAAAGAAAACTTAACCCGGGCTTAGAAATAGAAGGCGTTTTACTTACCATGTTGGATTCTAGAACCAATTTAGGATTAGAGGTAGTAGAAGAAATAAGAGGATTTTTTAAAGAAAGAGTTTATAATACTTTAATACCAAGATTAATAAGATTAACGGAGGCTCCGTCACATGGTAAACCAATTGTTGCATATGATCCAATGAGCCGGGGCACGGAAGCATACCTTAATTTAGCAAAGGAGGTAATTGAACAAGATGAAAGAAGAAAACACGAGCAGTAAAAGAAGAGCACTAGGAATGGGCCTAGAGCAGTTATTTAATTCAGAGATGCTTGATTTAGATCAGGTCGAAAGCAAGATTGTTGAAGAAACACCAAAGGATGAAATCGTTGAAATTCCAATAGATGAACTTATGAGTAATCCTTATCAGCCAAGAAAGGTCTTTGATGAGGAAGCCTTAAAAGAACTTGCTTTATCAATTAAGGAACATGGCGTTTTCCAACCAATAATCGTTAAGAAAAGTGTTAAAGGATATAATATAATTGCTGGAGAAAGAAGGGCTAAGGCATCACAAATGGCAGGCTTAACTAAAATACCTGCTATCATAAGGGACTTTACCGATGAAGAAATGATGCAAGTTGCTTTACTTGAAAACTTGCAAAGGGAAGATTTATCCGCAATAGAAGAGGCAAAAGCTTATAAATCAATAATCGAAAGTATGAAATTAACACAAGATGAGCTTGCTAAAAAACTAGGAAAATCAAGAAGCCATATAACTAATATGTTGGGTCTTTTAAGGTTACCTTTTAGTGTTCAAGACATGGTACTTTATGGAAAAATATCAATGGGGCACGCTAGAATATTAAGTAAACTAGAAGATTATAATCAAATAGAAGAATTAGCTAATAAAGTTGTAAATGAAAACTTAAGCGTTAGGGAATTAGAATCTTTGACGGATCCTTCTTCATACAAAAGAAGTATACCGGTATCAAAAAATAAAAAGTCTAAGGAATATAAATACGTAGAAGATGCTATGAAAGAGAAATTAGGTACCAAAGTATCAATTTCTGGTAATAAAATAAAAATATCTTTTGCAACTAAAGAAGACCTAAACCGAATATTAGAAATTTTAAACGTAGAAGTAGAATAGGAGAATTTTTATGAAAATTTTTGGACTAACAATCGCAGAAGAAATATACATGACGGTTATAATAATAGTTGTTGCTTTTATAGTTGAAAGATTTTTAAAGGCGATTATTAAAAAAACCTTTAATCCAGAAAAAAAACATAAAAGGTTTGATTCTAGAAAAGTTGGCACCATAAGAAGTCTTTTATGTAACATCGTTAAGTATGTTATTTGGGTACTTGCTATATTATCACTATTAAGTGTTTATGGTGTTAACACGGCGGCGTTAATTACTGGATTAGGAGTTGTGAGTTTGGTTGTTGGTCTTGCTTTTCAAGATATTTTAAAAGATATATTAGTTGGTGCATCAATTTTATTTGAAAATTGGTATGCGGTAGGAGACCTTGTTAAAATTGGAGATTATACTGGTACGGTAACATCGATTGGTCTTAAAGCCACGAGACTTCAGGCTTATACGGGTGATATAAAAATAATATCAAACAGAAACATAACAGAAGTCATTAACTATAGTTTTGATAAAACGCTTGCGGTTGTTGATATTTCTGTTGCTTATGAGGAAAAGCTTGATAAAGTAGAAAAAATATTACAAGTTACTTGTGCTACTTTAAAGGATACAATTCCTAACCTTGTGGAGGAACCTGAAGTATGGGGCGTAGAAGAGTTATCTGATTCTGCCGTAATTTTTAGAATCGTTGGTAAGTGTGAGCCTGCACAACATTTTGATGTTGAAAGACAAATGAAAAAGACGTTTAAAAACGTTTTAAATAAAAATGGTATAAAGATTCCATACACGCAAATAGAGGTACATAATGAAAAATAGTTATGAATTAAACTCGGTTGTTCAAATGAAAAAAAAACATCCATGCGGATGTGATACGTTTAATATCATTCGTATTGGTGTTGATATAAAAATTAAATGTACTAACTGTGGTAGAACAATTATGATGCCACGTGTAGATTTTAATAAAAAGATTAAAAAGGTGATTGACGGAGGTGCAAAATGATTAATCCTAAAAAATTAAAAAGATCATCTCATCCGGTAATGTTTTTCATATATATGTCATTATTGGTAATTGTTGTAAGTGGTATAGCAAACGTACTTAATTTTCAGGTTACGTATGATAAGTTGACTACCATAGCAGGTGAGGTAGAAACAACAACGGTTGCGGTTAACTCTCTTTTAAACCTAGACGGAATTAAATTTATTATTACTTCATCATATGATAATTTAATAAACTTTGTTCCTTTTGGTTCTCTTTTAATCGCGGCAATAGCCTTTGGAATAGCTTTGAAATCTGGTTTTTTAAAAACCTTATGTAATAAGTTAACTAAAAAGATTCCTAAGTTCATCGTTGTTTTTATATATTCATTAGTATGTATAATAGCAAGTGTTGATAATAACGTTGGATACGTACTTTTATTACCACTTGGTGCGGTTTTATTTATGAGTATGAACAGAAACCCAATCGGTGGACTTGCTCTTGGATTTGCCTCTATTGCGGCCGGGCACGGAGCCGGTTTATTTATAACGGCACTTGATTATAACTTAACTAGTTATACTGAGGCTAGTGCTAAGTTAATTGACACTGAATATACTGTTTCGCAAAGTAGTAATTTAATTTTTATAATTGTTGCAACACTTTTAATAGCGAGTGTATGTACGTTTATAACCGAAAAATTAGTTTCTAGAAAGTTAGGAAGAAACACCATAGAAGAGGAAGAAGAATATGTATTAGAAGAATCAAAAGAAAAAAAGGGCTTAATAGCTGCTTTAGTAGCTACCTTAATTTGTTTAGTGCCAATAATACTTATGCTTATACCAGCAAGTGGTGATAGCTTTTTAGGATTATTACTTGATAAGTCACAAGACGTTTATTCGAAAATGTTATTTTCATCTGATGCGCTTTTGATGACTAACATGGTTGGTATAGTATCCTTTATATTTGCTGTTCAAGGTTTTGTTTTTGGTGTTGTAACAGGTACCATTAGAAAAATAAGGGACATGGTTAATTTTTCAACGAACTATTTAAAAAGTATCGGTGGTATATTCGTACTTATTTTCTTTGCGGCTCAGCTTAATGCGTTAGTTACTGAATCAAACCTTGGAGTTGTTGTTACAGGATGGTTATCTAACGTTATTTCTTCATCAGATTTCTCATTTATACCACTTATTTTGCTAATATTTACTTTTTCTGTTTTATCTAATATCTTACTTCCGGGTTCTATTGCAAAATGGTCAATTCTAGCTCCTAATATTATGCCGGCGGTAATAAGAGCTAATATAACACCAGAATTTGCTCAACTTGTGTTTCGTGCGGGAGAATCTGTTACTAACGTTATAACGCCATTATTTACTTATTTTGTAATATTTATTGGTTTTATTGAGGTGTTTACTAAAAATAAAAATGACTTTAGTATAAGGGGTTGTTACCGGGTTATATTACCTTACTTTTTATCAATAACTTTACTATTATTATTAATGATTATTTGTTGGTATATAATAGGTTTACCAATTGGCCCTGGAATATACCCTACCATATAAAAGTGCTTAAACGCACTTTTTTTGTTAATGAAATGTATACTTTTATATTCATTGTTGACTACTAAAAAAATAGAATTTATAATTAAGATGGTAGGATAATCTGCCGGTGCAAGTAGTGGGTTAATTAATTTTTGTTTAAAAGGAGGTATAAAAATGCTAAAAACAAAAGTTGGTTATAGTGAAAACGTGGACGCATACCAATCAGGCGTTGAAACCGCTAAAATGGCAAACGTAATTGATAATCCACAAGTTGGACTATTCTTTACAAGTTGCGTTCAAGATCAAAAAAAATTAATGGAAGGAGCTAAAAGTGTATTAGGTAACGTTCCTATTATTGGATGTACTTCATCAGCAGCTATATGTACGCAAGACGGATACCTAAATAAAGAAACGGGATATTCTGGTATGATGCTTTTCGGTGGTGACGTAAAAGTAGTTACTGCAGGAAGTAAAAAAACTGATGAATCGCCAAGGGAAATTGGTAAGAGAATTGCTAAAGAAGCAGTATCTAAACTTACTGGTGATGATAAAGAACCTGACTTCTTCTTCATGAGCGCATCGCCTGCAAACGAAGAAGAATACCTAAAAGGTATCCAAGACGTAATAGGCAATATTCCAGTGTTCGGTGGTAGTAGCGCTGATAATACCGTAGAAGGTAAATGGAGCCTTTTAAACGATGGTGATAGCTTTAGTGACGGATGCGTAATTGCGATATTCTATACGGACGCAAAGATGAAAAACATCTATACAGGAGCTTATCATGAAACGGATAACGCTGGTATTATAACTAAGGTAAACGGTGCAAGAACACTTGTTGAAATAGATCATAAACCAGCACTAGAAGTATATTCAAAATGGACAGGAAAACCAATTGAAAAATTAATGGGTAACAACTTACTTACCGAGACTATTTGTGCACCACTTGGTGTTAAGGACCCGATTGGAAAAGTAACTGCTGTACGTCACCCAATGTTTGCAAATGATGATTTATCAATGAACATAGGAGCAGATTTAGTTGTTAACACCGCAGTTATTCAACTTTCGAACACTCCAGAAGGTATTTTAAAAGCAAATGAAGAAACCATTACTAAACTAAATACCCTAATGGATAATGATGAAGAATCATACTTCTTAGTTCACTGCGGCGGAAGAAGACTTGGTCTTGCATTATCTAACATAGAAGATAAAATTTATCCAGAAGTTAAAAAAGTAATTCCAAATAAAGAATTTTTAATGGTATTTACGTTTGGTGAGTATGGTCAAGGGGATCATTCATCTAACACAGTTGGTGGATTATCACTTTCATACACTGCTTTTGGAAAGGAATAAGGTGAATAAATGAAGAGTTTAATATGCGGAAAATGGACGGATGCTTCATCTGGTAAAAAAATAGACGTTTTAAATCCTGCAACTGGAAAACTTATTGATACCGTTCCTAGTTTAAGTAAAGAAGAAGTAGACAAAGCAATTGATTACGCTTATAACGCACAAAAATCATGGGAAGATAAATCAGTTGTTGAAAGGTGCGAAGTTTTAATTAAGTTTGCTTCTTTGGTAGATGAAAACAAAGATGATTTAGCAGCTACTTTGTGTAAGGAAACAGGAAAACCAATTAAAGAAGCATATAACGAAATAGCAAATATTCAAATAGGAGTTTTAGGTTACGTTGAAAAAGTAAAACATGAATATGGAAACATGGTATACCGTGGTACTGAAGCTGGTCAAGAAAACACTATTCAATATACGATTCAGCAACCTCTTGGTGTTGTAGTTGCCATAATTCCATTTAATTTCCCAAGTGACATATTTATAAACAAAGTACCTCCAGCATTATTAATGGGAAACGCAGTAATATTAAAACCTGCGTCAGTAAATCCTTTAACATTAACTAAATACGTTAAATTACTTGAAAAAGCAGGTACTCCAGCAGGTGTTATATCAGTTGTTCACGGATCTGGTTCAGTAGTAGGTAAAGCACTTACTAGCAACAAAAAAGTAGCGATGGTAAGTTTAACCGGTAGTACTGCTGCTGGTATTGACGCTGCTAAAAACTGTGCTGAGCACTGTGCTCATAGCTCACTTGAATTAGGTGGTAATGATGCGTTTATCTTAATGGATGATGGAGACGTTGACTTAGCCGTTAACGAAACCGTATGGGGTAGACTTTATAACACTGGTCAAGTATGCTGTGCTTCTAAAAGATTTTTAGTTCATAACAAGGTAAAAGATGAGTTCATAAAGAAAATGACCGATAAAATAAAATCCTTAAAAGTTGGGAACCCAATGGATAAAGATACTGATATTGGATGCCTTGTTAGTGAAGATGCTGCAATAGAAGTAGAAAAGCAAGTTAACCAAACAGTAAAAGAAGGCGCTAAAATAGTAATCGGCGGTCATAGAAACGGTGCGTTTTATGAACCTACTATATTAGATAACGTAACAAAAGATATGGAAGTTGCAAAAGACATGGAAATTTTTGGACCGGTAATTCCGGTAATCGGTTTTGACTCTCTTGATGAGGCTATTAAAATTGCCAACCAATCAATTTATGGGCTATCAGGATGTATAATTACCAAAGACATAAGTAAAGCGATTAAAGTAAGTGAAAAAATGGAGTGCGGCGGCTTTGTTATAAATGGAGCTAGTTTCTTTAGGTCATTTGAACAACCTTTCGGCGGATGGAAATATTCTGGAATTGGTAATGAAGGTATTATGACTACTTTAAAAGAAATGTCTAGAACTAAAACCGTTATTCTAAAAAACATAACTAAGTAAGTGAAAAAATATGTTTGATTATAAAGGTAAAGTAGTTTTAGTATCAGGAGCATCATCAGGACTTGGTGCTCAAATGGCTAAAGGATATGCAAAACAAGGTGCAACGCTTGTAATAACCGCAAGAAGAATAGAAAAACTAGAAGAAGTAGCAGAAGAAATAAGAAAAGAAGGCGTAGAATGTTTGCCTATTAAATGTGATGTTACGGATGTTTCTTCTGTTAATAACGCCGCTAAAATAGTTAAAGAAAGATTTGGTAAAGTAGACGTTTTGGTTAATTGTGCTGGTTCAGCTAAAAATAATAGTGTTTTAAACATGACTGATGAAGAATGGGATTTTACCATTAAAACTGATATGACTAGTTTGTTTTACGTAACAAGAGCGTTTGCTAAATTAATGAAGGATAATAATTATGGTAGAATAATTAACATTGCATCCATGTATGGTATGGTAGGTAACATGGCAATGGATACGGTTGCATATCATACTAGTAAAGGTGGAGTAATAAACTTTACCCGTGCGGTAGCAGCAGAACTTGCAAAGTATAATATTACGTGTAATGCGATTTGCCCAGGATACTTTGATACCGAGCTTACTCACGAAACTTTAATTACCGAAAGTTTTACTAATTACATGAAAGCTACCGTGCCACTTGGAAGATATGGTAAAGAAGGCGAGTTAAACGCCGCTGCAATATTTTTAGGTAGCGAAGAAGCAAATTACGTAACGGGTGTTATCTTGCCAGTAGATGGTGGATATACCGCTGTATAACAAAAAGCAAAGATGAAAAAATCTTTGCTTTTCCTTTTTATTTAAATATGATAAAATATACCTGCTTAATTAAAAGAGGTGTTTTATGAAACTAAAAGAGCAAGAACAAATAAGAACGTGTGAAATGTTGTTTTTATTTGCTGGTTTAGTGATAAAAGAATTTTTAGATAACGAAAATACGCTTGCACCAGAACTTGTTTCTAGTTTATTTTCAGCACCATACTTATTAGATTTAATAACTTACTTTAAAACGCAAAAGAAAACAGAAGAATACATGGAATTAAAAAAAGAGTATGAAAAGATTGTAAGTAGTGCGAATCATCTTATAAAAGATATAGATATAAAAGATCCAATTGGTATTTTTGCATGCTATATATATCTTTATCGTAATGGTTATCTATCATATAACAAAAGCTTTTTTTATGATAATGACACCAAAGATTTTGCATCTTTATTAGGATTAGACGTAATAAGGGGAAAAGCAGTATGCAAAAATATTTCATCTTTACTTACCGATTTATATAAATCTTTTGGTTATGAAGCAAGAAACCTAATTGTTTATGCAGATATAGAAAGCCTAAAAAAAGAACCCGGTTTTAATAGCGTAAATTTACCAAGTACTAAAAAAGGTGATTATTATTCAAACATAATAAGTAATATGACAAGAAAGATTAAAATTCCTAATCATGCCATTACAATGGTTAATGATGATAAAAACAGTTATATTTTGGACTCAACAAATGATATTGCCTTAAAAAAAGGTGATAAAAACAGATTATTATCTTTATATAGTAACAATGATTTAATGAAAAACTATATGAATATTTGTTTATTGTATAATTTATTTGGTTTTTATGACGATAATTTAAGTATTTCAAATTATAAAGAAAATATTAGTAAACCTAGTATATCTTTTGATGAATATGAAACGCTGTATCTAAAAGCCATTAACACTTGCAAAAATAATAAAGATACGTTTGACTTTTTTTATGATGATAATAAAAGTATTTATAAAAACATATATGAAATTAGTCAAAACGAAAATAATAACATAAAAAGATTATTACCTGTTATACCTAAATTTACAAGAAAAAATTGACATACTTTGTTAAAGGTGTTAATATACTTAACCGAAAAAGGAGATGATATCATGCATGTTTCAGCTGATAAAATCGTAGAAAAGATAAATGAAAACTTTTTATTTGTATTATCTTATGGTAATAGCAAAAGATTAGTTCCAATTAGTGTTTTTAAGTTAGCGGACATTGTAAAATCAGGAAGTTCACCTTATAATTATGGTACTTTATCCGATGATGATGTAATGGTTAAACTTATAAAATACGATTGTAATAACTTAGGTATGACAGAAAAAGAAATTATATACATGAGTTTTGATAAGTTTATTAAGCTTATTGGAACGGCTTACATAAGAAATAATAAAGCCATAGTTGAAGATTTACTTAAAAAAGACGCTCGTAAAACGGATATATTAGATGCTATGCAAATTGTTAGTATGATTCTTTCTACTAATAAAGATTATGAGTTAAAAGTAAGACAATCTAAAACGTTAGATCAATTAGATGCAACCTACGAAGTTAATGGGGATGCTTTAGGTACTAATTATAGTATTATTCCGTTTTATTATGATGAAGAAGTAAGATATCTAGATGATGAACTAAAACCTAAAAGCAAAGTTAAGAGTAATGTTTAGGCATTGCTTTTTATTTATTTAAAATGTTATAATACCAAAGGAAAAAGGAAGTGATTTTTGTGTCTTTAACCGCAGGAATAGTAGGATTACCAAACGTAGGTAAATCAACACTTTTTAACGCTATTACAAAAAAACATATTTTGGCGGCTAATTATCCGTTTGCAACCATTGAGCCAAACGTTGGAATGGTTACCGTGCCAGATAAAAGGCTTGATTTTTTAAATGAACTTGTAAAACCAAAGAGTTTAGTTCCGACAACGTTTGAATTTACTGATATTGCAGGACTTGTTAAAGGTGCATCACACGGAGAAGGTTTAGGAAACAAATTTTTATCACACATAAGAGAAGTTGATGCCGTAGTAGAAGTATTAAGGTGCTTTGATGATTCAAATATTACGCACGTAGAAGGTAAAACGGATCCAATTCGCGACATTGAAATAATAGACGTTGAGTTTATCTTCTGTGACTTAGAAGTAGTTAATAATAGACTTGGTAAAATAGAGAAAAAAGCCATATCTACAAAAGATAAAGATGCCCTAAAAGAAGTGGAACTTCTAAAGAAAATAAAAGAGGCTTTAGAAAATAATATTCCGGCAAGAAAACTAGAATATACAAAAGATGAAGAAAAAATATTAAAAGCATATAACTTACTTACTAAAAAACCAGTAATATACGTTGCAAACATAAAAGAAGAAGACATAAATAAAGATAATGATTATGTAAAACAGGTAAAAGAATACGCAAAAAAAGATAATGCTGAGGTAATCGTGTTATGCGCAAAAATAGAAGAAGAGTTAAGTGGCTTTGAAGACGAAGAAAAAAAGGCTTTCTTAAATGATTTAGGAATAGAAGAAAGTGGACTTGATAAGTTAATTAAAGCATCATATCATCTTTTAGGTCTTCAAACGTACTTTACCGCAGGACCTAAAGAAGTTAGGGCATGGACCTTTAAAAAAGGTATGAAAGCTCCAGAATGTGCCGGTATTATTCATAGTGACTTTGAAAAAGGTTTTATTAGAGCAGAAGTAATTTCTTTTGATGATTATAAGAAGTATAACGGCGAAAAAGGTGCTAAAGAAGCAGGTAAACTTAGAAGTGAAGGAAAAGATTACGTAATGCAAGACGGAGACGTTTGCTTATTTAGGTTTAATAATTAAAGGATGATTAATATGAAATTAAAAGATATAAAAAATAAATTATTTGGTTTTTCTACTAAAGATTTGTATTTAGCGGAACTTATAATATATGAAAGTAAATATGCAGGTATATATGATGGTAAGTGGAAATACAATACTACCACGTGTCGTTTTCAACCGGAAAAATATATAATAGCAAGAAAAGAAAGTGGAATTGAACATAAATTTATAGATATTTTTACAGGCTCTTCATTTGATGATTTTAATAATTGTAGTTTAGAATTCACTGGAATTGTAGCAGCACCTGTCTCACCAATCATATCAAACAAAAAAAGAATAAAGTATAAAGATGCAGAAGAGATTTTATATACTAAAAACACAACATATATCAAAAAGAAATAATTAATTTTATTTCTTTTATTTATATATAAGAGGAGATTTTATTATGTTGGTAAAAATACAAAAGTGTGGGAATTCATACTTGATTAGAATTCCAAAAAGTTTTTTAAAATCGCTTAGTTTAAATACAAATGATGAAGTAGATATTAGTATAGATGAAGAAAAAATAATAATATCTAAAATTAATAAAAAAAATATTTCTTTAAAGAAAAGGATAAAAAAATATACCGGACAAAATCTTAGTAAAGATTTTAAGTGGGATGATTAAAATGGCATGTTTAATTGAGTAGAATAATATAATTAAATATAAAAAGATGGTTTACATAAACTATCTTTTTTGTTATAATACAAAGCGAGTAATGTGATTACTCTCTTGCCTTTAACTTTGCTTAAAGGCCGAATAGACCAGAAGAGGAGGAAAAAAGCATGAAATACGAAATTATGTTCATTGTTAGACCAAACATTGAAGAAGCAAACGTTAAAGAAGTTGCTAAGAACTTTGAGAAAATCTTAAAGGACAATGGAGCTAATGTAACATCTTCAAAGGATTTGGGACAAAAAGAACTAGCTTATGAAGTAAAAGGTCATAAAACTGGTTATTATTTCTTAATTAACTTGGAAGCTAATGATGCAAAAGCTATTAATGAATTTGATCGTTTAGCTTTAATTAGTGAAGATATAATTCGTCATTTAATCGTAAAAGAAGATAATTAAAAGAGAAGGAAATTATTATGAATAAGGCATTTTTAATTGGAAGATTAACCAAAGATCCTGAATTAAGATATTCATCTAGTAATGCTGCAATAGTAAACTTTACGATTGCAATAGATAGACAATATACTAATAGTCAAGGTACTAGAGATACTGATTTTATTAATATAGTTGCTTTTCAAAAGCAGGCTGAAAACATAAAAAAATACGTTGGTAAAGGTTCTTTGGTAGCTGTAGACGGTAGGATTCAAACTAGAAATTACGAAGATAAGGATGGAAAGCGTGTATATGTTACTGAGGTTGTAGCTGATCGTGTTCAATTTCTTGATTCAAGAAATTCTGGAAATACTGCAGCATCTAACGCAGAAGATAACGTATCACCCGCAGATTTTCAAACCGAAACAAACGTTAATGAAACTAATGTTTCTGACGATGTATTCGCTGATTTTGGTAGTAGTATAGAAATATCAGATGACGATATCGCATTTTAATAATTAGGAAAAGGAGGAATAACAGTGGCAGAATTTTTTAGAAAGAAAAAGAAAATTTGTCAAATGTGTGCCGGTAAGAGCGTAGATTATAAAGATCCAGAAATTTTAAGAAAATATATAAACGAAAAAGGTAAAATTTTACCTAGAAGAGTAACTGGAGCTTGCTCTAAACACCAAAGACATATTGCACAACAAATAAAAAGAGCTAGAATGATAGCATTACTTCCATTTACAAAGTAATTATAAGAAAGCGTTCGTTTACGTATGCTTTCTTTTCTTTTAAATAATTAATAAGTGTGTTATAATATTTTTACGAGATTAATTAAAAAGGTGGGTTAATTATGAAAGTAATATTTACAAAGGACGTTAAAGGTCAAGGCAAAGCCGGAGATATAAAAGAAGTAAAAGATGGTTATGCAAAGAACTTTTTAATAAGAAATGGCTATGCTGTTATATATACGGCAAGAAGTAAAGAAATACTTGATATAAGTAACAAAAATAAAGCTGATCAAGAAGCTGCTGAAATAAAAAAATGTGAAGCTTTGAAAAAAGAGCTTAAAGATAGAGTATTAACTTTTAAAGTAAAAACTGGTAAACAAGATCAGGTGTTTGGCAGTATATCTACCAAGCAAATAGCAACCGAACTAGACAAACTTGGATATAAAATAGATAAAAAGAAAATTGTTTTAAGTGAACCAATTAGTTCACTTGGATATCATGAAGTTAAGATTAACTTGCATAAGAAGGTGCAAGCCGTAGTTACCGTTGAATTAGTTAAATAATAAGTTAAAGGAAGTGATAAAATGGCAGAAAGAAAAATACCAGAATCAATTGAAGCAGAAAAAGCAGTCTTAGGCTCTGCCTTTTTATCAAAAGCTGCCCTTCAAAAAATGTGTGACGAATTATCTAGTGAGTATTTTTATAATGAAGCAAACGCTAAAATATTTGAGACGTTACAAGAGTTAAATGGCGAAGGCTCTGCAATTGATATAACGATTGTAACTAATAGGTTAAATGATAAGAAAATTCTAAGCCAGGTAGGGAACGTAGAATACTTATCAGAAATAATAGATTCTGTACCATCAGCTTCAAACGTTGATTATTATATAAACATCGTAAAGGAAAAGATGGTTGCAAGAAAAATAATTGCAACCGCAACGGAAATAGCAACTGATGCTTATTCATCAGAAGATTCTATTTATGATGTTTTAGATAATGCTGAAATGAAGATGTTAAGAATCGGAAACATGAGGAAAACAACTGAGTTTCAAAGCATTCAAGACGTTGCTTATAAAGAGCAGGCAAATTTAGAGAAACTAGCAGAACAAGCCTCTGAAATAACGGGACTTGCAACTGGATTTACTGATTTCGATAAGTTAACCGCTGGATTACAACCTAATCAGTTTGTTATAATAGCGGCTCGTCCAGCGATGGGTAAAACGGCATTCATGCTTAATTTAGCTACTAACGCTGCAATGTACAGTAATAAAGCAGTTGCGGTGTTTAACTTAGAGATGAGTGCGGAGCAATTAACTAACCGTGTTCTTCAATCATTGGGTCAAATAAACGGATCTAAAATGCGTACCGGAAGGCTTGAGCATAATGATTGGAAGCGTTTAAACGAAGCAATTAGTAAATTATCTGGCGTTAATTTATACATTGATGATACTCCTGGTATTACGGTTGGTGAAATAAGATCAAAGTGTAGAAGACTTTCTAATTCTGATAAAGGATTAGGTCTTGTTGTAATAGATTATTTGCAACTTATAACCGGGCCTTCAAAAACCATTGGTAATAGACAACAAGAGGTATCGGAGATATCCCGTAGTTTAAAAATGATGGCACTAGAACTTGGTGTACCAGTTGTTGCAGCCGCTCAGTTATCTCGTGCGGTTGAGTCCCGTGAGGATAAAAGGCCTATAATGAGTGATTTAAGGGAATCTGGTTCAATTGAACAGGATGCTGATATAGTATCATTCTTATACCGAGATGATTATTATAATAAAGAAGCAAGACGGGATGATAATGCTAGCATAACTGAATTTATAATCGGAAAAAACAGATCTGGTCCAACAACTACGATAGAGCTTTTATTTAAAAAAGATACGTCTACTTTTGTTAATTTTCAAAGGGAAAGTGGGGAATAAATATTATGAAAGTAATAAAAATCGGGTTAACGTATGTTATTTCAATTGCTGTTTCGGTAGCGATAGTTTTCTTTGTTAATTTTACAAATCGTTATCAGTTAAAGCCAAAGGAAGTATATAAGGTTTATTTGGATGGCAAAGTTGTTGGTAACGTTAATGATAAAGAGGAATTAGAAGAATACATAAATGAAGAACAGAAAGATTTAAAAGAAAAATACGATGTTGATAAGGTTTATATACCAGCGGGTGTTGATATTCAAAAGTGTACCACTTATGAAAAAAAGGTACTAACCGCAAAACAGGTAAACAACATTATAAAAGATGAAAAACCTTTTACCGTTGAAGGGTATAAAGTAACCATTAAGTCTAATACCGAGGGCGAAGATAATTTAGTCATAAATGTTTTAGATAAGGACATTTTTGATTCAGCGATAAAGTCCGTTGTTAAGGCCTTTGTCAATGAAGAAGATATGAAAAATTATGAAAATGATACACAACCCGAGATAAAGGATACCGGTACTTTAATAGAAGATATATATATAGATCAAGACATCACGATAAAAAAAGGATATATTTCAACGGATGAAGATATATTTACTGATGAAAAAACACTTACTAAATACCTAATGTTTGGTGAGTTAAAAGAAGATCAGTATTATACCGTTCAAGAAGGTGACACAATTGATTCAATCGCTTATAATCATAAGCTTGCAACCGAAGAGTTTTTAATAGTTAACCCGGAGTTTACGAGTTCAAATAACTTATTATCGGTTGGGCAGCAAGTTAAAGTTGGTTTAATTAATCCTATCGTGGACGTTGTTGTAGAAACTCATAACGTAATAGATCAAGAAAGTAAGTATGCAACCGAAGAACAAGAAGATGAAGACATGGCTTACGGTACTGAAGAAGTTATTCGTGAAGGACAAAACGGTGTTGATAGATTAACTACTAAAACTCGTACGGTAAACGGTGAAGCAACAAACGTTGTAATCGTAAGTTCTGAGACGATTGTTCCTTCTGTTTCTAAGATAGTTAAGATAGGGACAAAGACTGCTTCCGGTGGATACGCACCAATTATGTCAGGTTCATGGGCATGGCCAACTATTTCACAATATTATATTTCAAGTTACTTTGGCTATCGTTGGGGTAAGGTTCACGAGGCTATTGACATAGCGGGTTCTGGAGAAGGCTCACCTATCTTTGCCGCAGGATCTGGTACTGTTGTTACGGCAAGAACAAATTCTGGAAGCTTAGGAACTTATGTAACAATAAACCATGGTAATGGATATTATACGCTATATGGTCACATGCACTCAAGACTTGTTTCAGAAGGACAAACCGTGCAGAAAGGTCAACAAATAGGTACCATGGGTCACACTGGTTTTGCAACTGGTACCCACTTGCACTTTGGTCTTTATTACGGCGGATTACCTTATAGAGATGGTACTCCAATGGATCCACTAAGCTTGTATCGATGATGAAGTTTGCGGTATTATCAAGTGGAAGTAAGGGAAATTGTGCATTAATACAAACGGATAACACCAAGGTTTTAATAGACCTTGGTGTTACCAAGTCTTATGCCGAAGAAAAATTAGAAGAACTAGGTGTGGATCCTAAAGAAATAAAAGCAATATTAATAACACATACCCACGTGGACCATATTCAGGGGCTAAAGGTATTTTTAAAAAAATACCATCCTAAGTTATACGTTAATAAAATTATTCTTAGCTTGCTTTATGAGTACGTAGATGATTTTGATTACGTTTTATATGAAACTTCGAGTTTTAATATCGAAGACATTAATGTTTACGTAGTAAAAACTTCTCATGACGTTAAGGGATCGGTTGGCTTTGTTTTAAGCAACAATAATAAATCGATAGTTTATATAACTGATACCGGATATATAAACAGTAAGTATTTTGATAAATTAAAAAATCATGATCTTTATTTATTAGAAAGTAATCATGATACAAAAATGCTTATGGATGGAGGATATCCATTCCATTTAAAGAAAAGGATTTTAAGTGATAAAGGTCACTTATCAAACGTTGATGCATCATATTATTTATCCGAATGGATAGGTGATAAAACGAAGACGATTGTATTAGCTCACTTAAGTGATGATAATAATACTTCTGAAATTGCTTTAAAAACGCTTGGTGAAGTATTAACTACTAAAAATAAAAAGGTAAAAACTATTATGGTTGCAAAGCAAAAACAAAGAACGGATTGGATAGACGTATGATAAAAATAATATGTATAGGAAAAGTAAAAGAAAAATATTTTAAAGATGCAATAAATGAATACATAAAAAGGATATCTAAATATACTAAATTAAAAATCATCGAACTTCCTGATTATAATTATGATGTTTTAAAAACAGTTAATGAAGAAGGGAAAAATATATTATCTAAAATAAATGAAAAAGATTATGTTGTTACGTTAGAGATTAATGGAAAGCAGATGGACTCTTTATCATTTTCAAGGTTTATTGATGAAAATATTTCAAAGAACATAACCTTTGTAATCGGTGGCTCGTATGGTCTTTCAGATGATGTTTTAAAAAGGTCTGATTATAGGTTATCTTTTTCTTCATTAACCTTTCCACATCAATTATTTCGGGTGGTTTTGCTTGAACAAGTGTACAGATCATTTAAGATAATAAATAACGAAAGCTATCACAAATAAAGTGCGTTATTTATTATTTTTTTAAATTGTGCTATAATAGTCCCAATTAAGGAGGGTTTTGCTATGATAAAGGTAGCTACTTATAACATAAAAAATAAATCGGCTAGTAAAATTTTAAGCTTAAAACCAAGTCAGCTGGAAAGGTTTGGTAAAAACGTTGAGTTAATCGCTAAAGCGGATCCTGATATTATAGGATTACAAGAAGTAACTAAAGAGGAATATGAATGGTTAAAGGAAATGTTTCAAGAAAACTATTTTATATGTGGAAATTTAAGAGGAAGTGTTGGAATTACTAACGAGGCATGCCCAATCATGGTAAAAAAATCAAAAGGTTATGTTACAGATTTTGGAACTTTTTCACTATCTAATGACATATATAAAATAGGTAAAAAATATCCTTTAGCGTTTTTCCCACGGGTAGCTACTTATGTAAATTTTATTGATGATTTTGATGAATATTTTATAACGAACGCGCACGTTGATAATTCAAAGATTATACAAAAAAAGACGTTTGAAGAAGATGGTGCGATGGAAAAAATAATTGGTTTTGCAACTTCAAATAATAAAGTAATAATTGGTGATATGAACGCGGAGGTTAATGGACCTTTAAAAGATTTTTGTTACCGAAACTTCTTTTCAGATGCTGCTTTAGATTTGGGTAAAACATACAAACCGTTAAATATGGCACTTGACCATATTCTTTATGATGACGAAGAACTTAACGCGTATGATGCCAAAGTATTTTCTAACGAAGGTAGTGACCATAGTCTTATAATGGCAAAAATAAGTCCGAAAGGAAGATGATTTATGTTTCATAATGGTTGGGATGCTGTTTTACATGATGAAATAAAAAAAAGCTATTTTGGGTACATAAAAGAATTCATTAAGGAAGAAAGACTAAATAAAACTATTTACCCGCCGGCTAAAGATTTATTTAATGCTTTTAAACTAACGGACTTTAACGATATTAAAGTAGTTATATTAGGTCAAGATCCTTATCATGGAGAAAAAGAAGCCATGGGGCTTTCGTTTTCGGTAAGACGTGGTGTTAGAACTCCTCCGTCACTTAGGAATATATTTAAAGAGTTACAAGATGATTTAGGAATCACCAGAACTGATACTGATTTATCTGATTGGGCAAGACAAGGAGTGTTCTTACTTAATACCGTTCTTACGGTTGAAAAAGACAAGGCAAATTCTCATAAGGATATTGGCTGGGAGATTTTTACAGACTTTGTTATTAAACAAATAAATGATAAGTTAAATAACGTTGTATTCATTTTATGGGGAAGACAAGCAAGGGATAAAAAAAGATTAATAACTAATCCTAGTCATTACATAATAGAATCAGCTCATCCATCTCCTTTATCTGCTTATAATGGATTTTTTGGAAGTAAACCTTTTTCAAAGACAAACAATTATTTAAAGGCACATAACAAAAACGAGATTAAATTTTAATCTCGTTTTAATATTTAAACTCATCATAATCTGAGTCCCCTAGGTTTTTTTTATCAAAGAATAGCTTTTCTTTTTTTCTTTTAAATAAGGTTATTAATATTATCGGGAAGCTTTTTATTAACTTGTTATATGAACTTGCTTTGTCATTGTAATAATCTTTATATGCGTTTAATAAATCTTCGGTTTCTGTTATTTTAAAAGATACTTTTTGAAACTCTTCATTTTTTTGCAGTTTATTATATTTTTCTTTTATTAAATAAAATTCGCTAATGTATACTAATAATTTTCTATCTAATTCCATCATGTTCATATCTTTATCATTAAGATTAGATAAACCAACGTATATTTCTTTTTTTGTGTTAACGACTTCTTTGATTATTTTTTCCGAGTCTTTAATTAGTTCTTTTCTTTTAAGTAGAGTACTATTTATTTTTTCTTCAATCGCGTTAAGCTTGATTGTTATAAAGTTTAGTTTATCAACGTATATGTTCCATATGAATAAGATGATGCAAATAACTAAAGCAACTATTATTAATACCATTATATCTACCTCTATTCTAAATTAGATTATAGCAAAAGTAAGTGAGATTTACAAGTTAATATGGAGTGTGTTACTAAAAATAAAAAACAAAAAAGAAAGATAATTAAAAAGTTAATACATTCTTTTTTGTTTGTTAAAAAATTAGTTTGTCGGATAATATTCTGGACTATAATTTATTTTTTCATCAAAGTCAACATAATTTAAATAAATCATTAAAAGTAAATACCATCTTCCAGTTTTAGGGTCACTAATTATTATATGGTCACGTCCCGCTGCTTCTATTATACCAGTGTAAGTTTTATCACGCCATTCTACTGAATCAGGATATGAAAAGTAAAACGTTGCGAGTTTTCCTTTATTTAGTCTTAATATGTTTTCTACGTATGATTGTTCTATATCAAGCATGTTATTACTAGCTTGTAATAGTGCTAGGTTGCCACTGCTTGCATTATTAGTGTTTTGGCTAGGTGAAGAGGCAACGCCACCCATGGCACCCATCTGTATTCCACTTGTGTTTATATTAGGAAAAGTGGGATTTGAATAGTAATTTGTGTTCATTTTAAAATCTCCTTTTTTTATTTCATTTAAACATATGATTGAATTAAAATTAATATGCATGTTATAATTACTTAAGTGGAGGGATGATTATGAAAGTAAATATTGGTGTGTCAGCAAGACACGTTCATGTTACTAAAGAAGATTTAAAAACGTTGTTTGGAGAGCAATTTAGTTTAACAAAAAAAGTGGATTTATCACAACCTGGACAATATGCATGTAATGAACAGGTAATTTTAAAAGGGCCTAAAGGAACGATTGAACGGGTAAGGATCCTTGGGCCAGAAAGAAGTAAGACACAAGTGGAAATATCTAAAACAGATTCATTTACGCTTGGAATAAAACCTCCGGTTAGAAATTCTGGCGATTTAAAAGGGGCATCAGAAATAACCATTATAGGACCAAAAGGAAGCGTAACAAAAGAAGCTGCAATAATTGCATCAAGGCACGTTCATGCAACGCCGATGGATGCTAAAAAGTATGGGTTTGAAGGAAAAGAATTTGTTAAGGTAGTAGTAAAAGGACAAAAGCCGGGAATACTAGAAAACGTATACGTAAGAATTAGTGATGATTTTTCATTTGAAGTACATTTAGATACTGATGATGCAAACGCGTTTTTAATTAACAATGGCGATGAAGCAGAGTTAGTAGTAGAATAAAGGGGCTGATTTAATGGAATATCAATTTAAAACGGGAATAAATGAAAAAGAATTTGATGAGTTTGTTGTTAATTTTCCGTCTACTTCTTTTATGCAGACAGCATCTTGGGCGAAGGTAAAAACTGCTTGGGAGCATGATTTCGTTGGAATGTATAATAAAGAAAAATTAGTTTGTGCAGCGATGGTGTTAAAAAGAAAACTTTTTTTAGGTAAAAAATTATTTTATATTCCAAGGGGTCTGGTTATCGATTATCAGGATAAAAAATTATTAACGGTTTTTATAAAAGAGTTAAAAAAATATGCAAAAAAAGATGGTGCAATAGATATAAAAATTGATCCATTTATTTGTTTTAGTGAAGATAATATTCAAAACATAAAGAAAAATAAAGGAATACCAGTTATAAAATCTTTTTCTAAAAACACGCAAAAAATAGTTAAAAACTTAACGGAATTAGGCTTTCGGCACGCCGGGTATAAAAAAGAGGTTAACGCTTATATACAGCCAAGGTATACAATGGCTATTTCCTTAAGGGATAAAGATGGTAATTTTTATGATAAAGAAGCCTTAAGAAGAACCTTTCCAAAAAACACTAGAAATTACATAGGTAATTATCAAGAACAAAGAGGCGTGGAATTTAGTTTTTCTACCGATTTAAATGACGTAAAAGATTTAGTAAGTGTTTTACACGCAACCGAACAAAGACAGCATATAAACTTAAGAAGCGAAAAGTATTTTAAAAAACTAATGGAGTGTTTTGCTAATAATGCGGTTTTATTTTTTGCAAGAGTAGATATTAATAAATACATTAATTTTTTAAAAAAAGATATGAAAGAAAATGAAAATAAAAAAGAGTTTTGTGAAAAACAGATAAAAGAAGCTGAAGAAGTAAAAAAAGAATTTGGGTCAAAACCTATAGCAGGCGCAACAATCGTTATGATGCCTACTTGTAAAAATGGAATTAAAACGGCATCATTCTTATACGCTGGAACAAACACCAAAATATTACCATCGCTTAAAATAACAAACGGATTAATGTTTTATAGGTTGTGTTATTGTTTGGATAAAGCCTGTGATTATTGTGATTTAGGTGGGGTAGATGGTTCTTTAGAAGATCACTTATCAACGTTTAAATCAAAGTTTAACCCAAACGTATTAGAACTAGTTGGAGAATATGATTTAATAATTAGTAAATTATGGTATTCATTATTTAATTTAGGAATGAAAATTTTAAAGTTTATAAGATCAAAAAGGTAGCTTGAAGCTATCTTTTTTACATTTTTATGTAAAGTTTTGTTTTCCACAGTATATCATCATTGACAGCTGGTGGAGGATGAATGGTATTATTAACATAGGGGTGATTAGTATATTATGAGAAAAAACGTTCAAACTATCGAAACACTAAATGCATATCATAAAGAAGAAATATATTATGCTTCGGATAATCAGTTAGAAATGTTAAAATTTTTAGTTAATGCAGCAATTTTAAAAGAACGATATAAAGACGTAATAAAACTTGATTCAAAAGATAGAAAAAAAGTTGAGGAAGTGCAAAAGGCCATAAAAGATGCTGTTAGTTTAATTGATACTGTTAGACGTACATTAGACGAATTTAATAAAATTAAAACCATGATAAATGATTATGGCATAGAATATTCTTATTTGAAAAGTGCAGAAAACAAGATTATTTCAGATATGTCTACTAAACTATTGGGTGCTATGAAAACGATTAAGAAAAATAAAAAATATTATGAAAATAATCTTGTGTTTACACATTTGCCAAGTTATGATAAATACGGTCGAAGTATAGATGGCTCAAAGTATGTTTTTATAGGGCTTGATTATATTATGAATACACCACTATCATCAACTTTAAATAGTATAAATATATTTGATAGTACTTCTGCAAAAGATATTGTTAAACAAAGCTCTGAAACATATGAAGAGTGTTACCGTGAAGAAGTTAATAAAAGAAAAATAGAAAAGAGAAATATAAATGAAGATGAAGAAAGGCATTATCCTTATGAAGTGCCTGAAATAGAGAAAATTAAAAAAATAATAGAAGAAACCGAAAATGATAAAGATAAGAAAAAACTTGCTGCTGTTTTAGAATTATATAAAGAATTAGAAAAAAATAAGTTCCATTTATATACGATAGAAAATCAAAAAAACATTCTTACTAATAATGCTATTTTTACTAGAATGTATTTTAGAGAAAGTATCCAAAATCTAGAAAAAAAAGCAGAAAGTACAAAAGTTAAAATTGAAAAATGCGAAGAAAAAATAAAAGCTTTTAAAACAAAGAAAAAGGATGTTAATGAGATAGCTCAAAAAACAGAGCATAAAATGGATTTAACTCAAAAATTAAACGATATACAATCAAAGGTAATTGAAAAAGAAGAAAGTGTTGCAAGGGTAAGAAAAATAGTAGAAGAATTAAGAAGAAAAAAAGATGCTTTAAAAGCAAGTTATGAATCAAAATATTTTGAAGCTCATCAAACAAAACGTATTCCAGAAAGAAAATACACAGAGCAGCATTATAGACAGGATGGAGACGTAACTAGTTGGGAACATGTTACTCCTGCCCATGATGAATATATATATGAAGAGCATACAAGGAAATACATTATGGGAACATCAAAAGAAGACTTAGATAAAGTAACAAAAGTATTAGAAGAACAAGAAGGGTTACTTAGTGCTTTAGAAAAAGAATTAAATGATTTGAAGAAGCTTGAACAAGAATCAAAATTAAAATTAGAAAAATTTAAATATAAAAAACTATCTTTATTTGAAAAAGCAAAGAAAAAGTTACAAAAAATCAAACAACAAGATGATTCTATGAAAATGTAAAGAAGAAAAAAGGTGGATATAATGGACGAGATAAATGAAACATTTAATAATTATATGAATGAAGTAAAAAAGCTTGATACTAATGGGAAAAGAAAAGAATTATATGATTCTTTAATGAACTTAGGAAATAGTATCGTAGAGTTAGCTAAAATGGAAGGTATAGAACTTCATTATCTACAAAATAGAGAAATAGATGATTTATATAATGAAAATTTAAGTGAGGATGATTATTTAGAAGCTATGTTAGTATATTTTGAAATGATAAAAAATATGGTGGGTGAATATCTGCTAGCCAAACAATAATAATTTGTGTCATTTTAAAAATGAAATAAAGGAACTTTAAAATGAACTAGTCAAGTAAATGTAGACAGTTTAAAAAGCAATCTATTAAAATCCTGGGCTTTGTCAAGAAAAGTGTGTAAGTAATTAATATTTTTACATATAAATAATATCAAAGAACATTAAAAATTATATTTACGAAATC
>CASEJU010000069.1 GCA_949288335.1 uncultured bacterium
AGCTTACTTTAACACTTATAATAGAACTAGGTAGGTGATTATGATAAAGTCAAAGAAAATTATTATTGGAATAGTTATTTTATTAATTATAGTAGGTATTATATTATATTTAATATTAAGTAATAGAAAGGATGATAACGTGTCTAATAACATAATAAGTAAACTTCAAAGTGAAAATAAAAAACCAGTATTTGATTTTGATAAAAAAACGGTTATGTTAAACTCTGGTTATGAAATGCCATTAAACGGAATAGGAACTTATAGCTTAACTGGTGATGTTGCTTATGATTCCATTAGTAGTGCATTATCATCTGGTGTAAGATTAATCGATACGGCATATATGTATGGAAATGAGGAAGAAATAGGACGTGCTATTAGAGATTCTAATGTTCCAAGAGAAGAAATTTTTGTGATAACTAAAATATATCCTAGTCAGTTCGATGATCCAGAAAGTGCGATTGAAATGGCTTTAGAAAAACTTGACATAGGCTATATCGATATGATGCTTTTACACCATCCAGGAAATAATGACGTAAAAGCGTATAAAGAAATGGAAAAATACGTAAAAGAAGGTAAGATAAGGTCACTTGGTTTATCAAATTTTTATGTAGAAGAACTAAAAGAATTTTTACCACAAGTAGATATTACGCCTTCTTTAGTTCAAAACGAAATACATCCTTATTACCAAGAAAATGATGTTATTCCTTATATTCAAAGTTTAGGAATTGTTGTTCAAGGTTGGTATCCTTTCGGCGGTAGAGGCTATACTAGTGAACTATTAAATGATGAAATAATTGTTAAAATAGCGCAAAATCATAACGTATCATCAGCTCAAGTTATTTTAAGGTGGAATTTACAAAAAGGAGTTGTCGTAATACCAGGCTCATCAAATCCGGAACATATTAAAGAAAATACAGAAATTTATCATTTTGAACTTACTGATGAAGAAATGGATAAAATTAATGCATTAGATAAAAATGAAAAACACGATTGGTATTAAAAAGATGTTTAAAGATAGCTGATAAACGGCTATTTTTTTTGTTATAATAAGCATGAGAAAGATTGATCTTATTGGAGGATTTTTATGACGTATAAGTGGAAGTATAAAACGCCTTTAGGTTTTGATGATATTATGCTTAATAGTGATGGAAAGTATTTAACTGGCTTATGTTTTATAAACACATATGATACAAAAAAGGATGATGAAAATTATCTTGAGAAAAACCTACCTATTTTTAAAGAAACCTGTAACTGGCTTGATGTATACTTTAGTGGTAAAGTGCCCAATTTTACACCTAAATATAAAATTGATAATTTAACACAATTTAAAAAAGAAGTTATAGACATAATGAATTCTGTTTCATATGGAAGCACGATTACTTATAGTGATATCGCAAATGTGATTGCTAAAAAAAGAGGAATTAAAAAAATGTCAGCACAGGCAGTTGGTAAAGCGGTAGGAAAAAATCCCATTTGCATTATCATTCCATGTCACCGGGTTGTTGGTAAAAATGGAAGTCTAACCGGTTATTCCGGCGGCCTAAAAAACAAAGCCTTACTTTTAGCTTGCGAAAAAAATGATATGAGTAAATATTTTATTCCTAAAGGAGGCACGACACTATGAAAAGATGTGCTTGGTGTAATTTGAATAACCCGTTATACGTAAAGTATCATGATGAAGAGTGGGGAGCACCTAATTTTGATGATAAATATTTATTTGAGATGTTAACGCTAGAATCTTTTCAAGCTGGTCTTTCTTGGGAATGCGTTTTAAATAAAAGAGAATCTTTTAAAAAAGCATATGATGATTTCGATTTAGAAAAAGTGTTATTATATGATGACAAAAAAATAAATGAACTTATTAATAATAAAGATATCATAAGAAATAAACTTAAGATAAAAGCTAGTATTAATAATGCTAAAATATTTAAAAAAATAATAGATGAGTATGGTAGTTTTTATAATTATTTAAAAACGTTTACTAATGGAAAAATAATATATGAAATAGGTAAAGCGACTAATGAATTATCAGATGCAATATCAAAAGATTTAAAAAAAAGAGGAATGAAGTTTGTTGGTAGTACGATTATTTATGCTTATTTGCAAGCCATAGGCGTCATAAACTCACATGACGAAGAGTGCTTTTTACATAAAAAGTAAAATTGAAAAAAGGATGATAAAATGAAAATAGTAGAGGTAAAAGAAAGAACGAAAGATTTAATTGATAAACTTTTAGAAGTATGGGAAGATTCCGTAAAACATACTCATTTGTTTTTATCAAGTGATGAAATAAAGAACATCAAAAAATATGTTCCACAAGCTTTAAATGGTATACAACACTTAATTATAATGATAGACGATAATAATAATCCAGTAGCTTTCATGGGAATAGAAAATAATAAACTTGAAATGCTATTTATTAAAAATAGCAAGCGAAAAAAAGGACTAGGGAAAAAGTTATTAAACTATGGTATAAAAAATTATAACGTTAAATATCTTGCCGTAAACGAACAAAATCCTGATGCTAAAGGCTTTTATGAACACATGGGATTTAAGGTTTATCAAAGAAACGAATTAGATGATCAAGGAAATTCATATCCGGTTTTATACATGAAAAAATAAAGGAGTTATTATGAAAAAAGTTTTATATTAACGTCAAATAAAAGAAAATAATGTTTAATGTATTTTAAAATTAATTTTTTAGAAAAGGAGATGGTTATTTATGAGTATAACGATAAATATTTATTATACTGGAAAAAATGGTGATGCAAGAAAGTTTGCAAAAGAAATGATTGAAACTGGTGTTGTTAAAGATATTAGAAATGAAGATGGAAACGAAATGTACGAATACTTTTATCCAGCAGACGATGATGAGTCCGTTTTATTAATCGATAGGTGGAAGAATAAAGAAGCATTAGATTTACATCATAAATCTAAGATGATGAAAAAAATAGCTGAATTAAGAAAAAAGTACAACCTTCACATGAAAGTTAATATGTATACCTTTTTAAACAATGATTTTGACGAGGTAATAAAAAGAAGAACGGCAACTAGAAAGTTTAGTAATAAAAAAGTTGATGAAGAAATAATAAATAAAATTTTAGAAGCAGGAAGAATTTGTCCTACCGCTAAAAACATGCAGCCTCAAAAAATATTGGTTGCAAAATCAAACGAAGCCTTAGAAAAGATAGATGATGTAACACCATGTAGGTATAATGCACCAACGGTTTTAATAGTTTTAAGCGATAAAAATGAATCTTGGCAAAAAGATGGTTATTCAACCTATGAGATGGACGCTACAATATGCGCAACCCACATGATGTTAGAAGCAACTAACCAGGAAGTTGATAATATCTGGATAGAAATGTTTGATAAAGAAAAATTAAAAGAAGTATTTAACTTAGATGATAATTTAGAGCCTATTTGTTTAATACCAATTGGATATAAAACCGATGATTATAAAGGAAATCCGCTTCATGATAAAAGAAAACCTTTAAGTGAAATGGCAAGATATATTTAGTTTAAAGAAAGTAATTTTTTACTTTCTTTTTTAAAAACACTTGACTTAAAGTAAACTTTAACTTTTATAATACTAATAGAAAGGAGTTGTGGGTATGTCATACAAGATTAAAGAGGTAGCTAAAATGATGGGTGTTACTCCATCTACTTTAAGATACTATGATAAAGAAGGATTACTTCCTAACGTTAAAAGAATAAATGGGGTTCGGGTGTTTGAAGATGAAGACTTTAAGTGGCTTCGGGTTTTAAACTGTCTAAAAAACACTAACATGCCATTAAAAAAAATAAAAGCTTACGTTGACCTAACTAAAAATGGTAATGACTCTTTAGAAGAAAGATTAAAGTTAATCGAAGAGCAAGAACAAAACGTGTTAGATCAAATAGAAGAATTTAAATATTACCTAAAGGAAATAGAGTATAAAAAATGGTATTTAAAAGAAGCCATTAAACTTGGAAGTGAAGAAAAGATGTATGATAAGGTATCTAGTAAGGCTACTTTTGAAGTAGATGAGATACCGGATAAATAATAAAATACATTGTTAAAAAGAACGTTATGAAAAAAAGAAATTTTTTAATTATCACGATAGTTATTTTATTAATAATAGTAGCAGGAGCTATTTATCTATTGGTAAGTAATGGTGATAATAATACTAAAACAAATAGTAGCATAGACACTAACGCTAAAGCTTTGGTTTTATATTTTTCGGTAACTGGTAATACTAAAAAGGTTTCAGAATACATAAAAGATGATATTAATGCGGACTTAATAGAAATAGAACCTAAAGAAGCGTATACCAGTGAAGATATTAACTATTCAAACGATGATTGCAGGGCAAACAAAGAACAAAATGATCCATCAGCAAGACCAGAAATTAAAAATGATATAGATGTATCAGAATATGATGTTATCTTCCTAGGATATCCTATCTGGTGGGGTGATGTACCTAAAATAATAATTACTTTTTTAGAAAATACTAACCTTGATGGAAAAACGATAATTCCGTTTTGCACCTCTGGTGGAAGTGGTATAGAGCAAAGCGTAGAAACTTTAAGAAGTGTTAATCCTAACTTAAACATAAAAGATGGTAAAAGACTTTCTTCATCAAAAGAAAGCATTACGTCTTGGCTTAATGAGTTAGGTTATTAAAAAGGAGATGAAAATAATGAAGAAAACAATAATTGCCTATTTTTCGGCATCAGGAGTAACTAAGTCTGTTGTGTTAAAAATGAAAGATACAGTAGGATGTGACATATTTGAGATAACACCCGTTAACATTTATACTAATGCTGATTTAAACTGGAATGATAAACAAAGTAGATCATCAACGGAAATGGAAGATAAATCATCAAGACCTAAGGTGTTAAATAAGTTGAACAACGTAGGTGATTATGATAACGTTGTAATAGCATTTCCTATCTGGTGGGGCGTTGCACCAAGGATAATTAATACTTTTATTGAAGAAAATAACCTTAATGGTAAAAGCTTATACATTCTTGCAACCTCCGGAGGAAGTGGCGTTAGCTACGCCTTAGAAGATTTAAAAAGCACATATCCGAACCTTAACTTCGTAAAAGCTAAAAGATTTACCGGATTAGAAAATGAAAAAGAATATAAAGAATTCATAAATTAAGAAAGGAATATTTTATGGAAAAAGAAAAAATCAATTATGGAGAAGTAAACGATGTAGAAAGTAAAAACGAGGGAATCATTTTATCTGATGAATGGGATAAAACATTTACAAAAAGTGAAGAAGTAAATCATAGAAAGGTAACATTTCACAATAGGTTTGGTATTACATTAGTTGCTGATTTATACGAACCTAAAAATGTAGAAGGTAAATTATCAGCAATTGCTTTGTGTGGCCCATTTGGAGCAGTAAAAGAACAAGCTTCAGGTTTATATGCTCAAGAGATGGCCAAAAGAGGATTTTTAACCATAGCATTTGATCCATCATATACCGGAGAAAGTACAGGAACACCTAGATTTGTAGCATCTCCTGATATTAATACAGAAGATTTTCAAGCAGCGGTTGATTTTTTATCTATTCAAGAAAATGTTGATCCTGAAAAAATAGGAATAATCGGAATATGTGGTTGGGGTGGAATTGCTTTAAATGTTGCAAGTATTGATACAAGAATAAAAGCTACCATATGTTCTACAATGTATAATATGAGTAGGGTAAATCATAATGGATATTTTGATGAAATGTCTGAAGATGCTCTTTATGAATTAAAGAAAAGTTTAAATGCTCAGAGAATAGAAGATTTTAAAAATGACGAATATAAATTGGCTGGGGGTGTTGCTGAAACAATACCAGAAGATGCACCTTTTTATGTAAAAGATTATTTTGATTATTATAAAACATCTCGTGGTTATCATAAAAGAAGTTTAAATTCAAATGGTGGTTGGAATGTTACGTCTTGTATGTCTTTTATAAATACACCACAACATACTTTTACTAATGAAATTAGAAATGCTGTTTTGATTATTCATGGTGAAAGGGCACATTCTTGTTATTTTAGCAAAGATGCTTATAATGATATGGTACGAAATAGCAAATACAAAGATAATAAAGAACTAATGATTATTCCAGGTGCTGTTCACTGTGATTTATATGATAACTTAGATGTTATTCCGTTTGATAAGATAGAAACATTTTTAAAAGAACATTTAAAATGATTATAAAAACACTTTATGTATGTTAGATAAGGTGTTTTTTTGCTATAATTATTATGTAAGTAGAAAGGAGAAAAATGAGAAAGAAAATTAATCTTATTTTAAGTGTTTTAAGTTATGTTATATCTTTTATAATGATATTATTTTACGTTCGCCTAATAATTAAAGCACCATCTTTTGAAGTATCTAGCCTTGTTTTCTTGCTTTTATTGTGCGTTTTTGTATACTTGGGAGGTTTCTTTTTATCAAAATACTTAAATAATAACAAACCGATGAAAATAAATTTATGGATTTTCTTAATACTATACTTATTTTTATTAGTGGATTTAACGTTATTTAATCAATCTTTTAATAGAATAAGTAATAATTCTAATGATTTTAAATCGTATTTATTAGAAAACACAAACATAATTCCTTTTAAAACGATATTTGGTTATATTAGTAAGTTTGATAGTATGTATAACACAAAAGACATTATGTTTAACTTAATAGGTAACATATGTGCCTTTATGCCAATTTCATTATTATTACCACTATTATTTAAAGATAAAATAAATTTTAAAAAAATCATCATAACATTAGTGCTAATGATACTAGGTGTTGAATTATTGCAATTACTTTTAAAAGTAGGTAGGTTTGACGTTGATGATTTTATCCTTAATTTACTTGGTGCTTTATTATTATATTTTGTATTAAAAATTAAACCAGTAAACAATGTTATTAAAAACGTATTTTTATTAGAACATAACAAGATAAGTGTTAAACAATATTTGAAAATGGCATTTGCTGCATTAGTTATTATAATTATTTTTACATCAATTATTTTGTATCGAAATAGTTTATATAATAAAAACTTAGAAAAACACGATAAGATAAATAATCCTGAAATAACTTTTAAACACGATGATGCTTGCGGGGATAACAAATTATTTTATGAAGATGAAGTTTATAAGTATTATTTTAAGTGTTATGATGCAAATGGTTTTTACCTTTTAATAAATAATGAAGATAAGTATACGATAAAAGAGTTTTTAGATAATTCTAAGTATAATTATGACATTGATAGGTTGCTAGACTTATTAAGTGATAATAATATCTTATATGAAACGGTAAATAAACATACTAATTTTACTATTAGTATAAAAAACGATGAAGAAAAAAGCATATCTTTTTCTCCTACAATTGTATCTGATGCGTTTAAATTAATCATTAAAGACGTATCTAAAGATGTTAAGGACTTGCTTTTTGAAGTTAGTGTAATTCCTATAAAAGAGGGAAGTGAAGTGATTTTTGTTTCTTTTACACTAACTGATAGTGATGGTAATGATAGTGTTATAACAAAAAAAATAAATGTTTTAATCGATAAAGACTTAAACGTTACTTACGAAATGAACTAATTATATATTTTTCAAAGTGCAAATTTTGCACTTTGAAATTTATTAAATAAAGAAATTTGGTATAATTATTATGTAATAAATACTGTTATAAAGGAGAAAGTCATGGAAAAAAACGTATTACATTTAAAAATAGCTGGCGTATTACAAATAATATTAGGAGTTATACTTATATTGGTTACTTATTTTCTAGTGGGTAATTTAACCGAAGAGGATCTTGCTATTCAGCATTTAACTGGGGCTGATGCATTAAAGCTTTTGGTTATAAACTATTTATCATACGTATTTATGATTTTAATAGGGTTATACGGATTAGTATTTGCAAAGAAAAAGAGTTTACTTGCGGTAATCTTTGGAATTATTTTGTTTATTCCTAGAGTTTTACATTTTATTAATTTAGATGGTAACATTTATTTAATCATTATAAACATAATTTGTCTTTTGTTTCCATATTATTATTTACATAATGCGTATATGCTATATAAAAACAAGTAAAGTTCATGTGGTTCATGAACTTTTTTTTTGCACTTTATTTTTAAAATCACATACAAAACTATAGAAGGTGATTTTAAAAATGCGTTTATGGATGAATTCAAAATATGTAAAAAAAGGTGATTACTTTATAGTTAATGAAAAAAACGAACGTTATGTTAATGACGCAATAAAAAATGGTGCTATAAAAATAATTTGTGATACTAATAAAAAATATGAAATAGAAACTATAAAAGTAAATAACATATATGATTACATAACCTCTTTTTATAAAGATAAAATAAATAAGTTAAAATTAATTGGTGTAACTGGAACAAATGGTAAAACAACAACTTGTTATTTAATTTATCAAATGTTAAACAGCATCGGAGTTAAAACTTCGTACGTTGGAACAATTGGTTTTTATTTAAGTGATAAAGTAAAAAAATTAGATAACACAACCCCAAGTATTGATGTTTTATATAACCTATTATTAGATTCATATGATGCTGGATGTAACGTCGTTGTTATGGAAGTATCTTCTCATGCCTTAAAGCAAGATAGAGTGCACGGGCTTTTATTTGATGCCGTAATAATTACTAACGTAACAGAAGAACATCAGGATTATCATAAAAACATGAATGATTATATAAATAGTAAAAGAAAAATAATATACATGTTAAAGAATAATAAAATATGTGTTTTAAACAAAAAAGATAAGTATTATAAAAAGTTTATGAATAAAAATAATAAAAACGTTATAATTGGAAAAGACGTTAAAATAAAAAAATGCAAAATAAATATAGAAAAAACTAGTGTAACGATAAAAAATAAGAAAAAAATTAATTTAGAGCTTTCTTTATTAGGTAATTTTAACGTTTATAATTATATAATGGCATATGTTTCTTTAAAAGAATTAGGGTATTATAACGATAAGTTTATAAAAGATTCTTTTGTTTATAAAGCACCAATTGGTAGAATGCAAAAGATAAAGTATAAAAACAATGCTATTTTTATAGATTATGCACATACAAAAGACGGGGTTTTAAACGTTTTAAAAATGGTTCGCAAAATAAACTCGGATGGTGTTATTACGATAATAGGATGCGGTGGTGATCGTGATAAAGAAAAAAGAGAAAAGATGGGATCGGTCGCGTGCGTATATTCTAATTACGTTATTTTTACCAATGATAATCCAAGAAGTGAAGACCCTAAAAAAATAGTTGATGATATGTTAAAAGGTGCCTTTGGAAAATATGAAGTAATATTAGATAGGAAAAAAGCAATAGAAAAAGGTGTATCACTTTTAGATGGAAATAAAATTTTGATGATTTTAGGTAAAGGTCACGAAGATTATCAGATAATTAATGGAGTAAAACACCATTTTTCTGACTTAGAAGAAGTGATGAACATAATTTTAAAAAAGTAATTGATTAGCAAACAAAAGTTTGATATACTAATAATAGTAATAATAATGGAGGTAAACATGTCAAATTGGGATAAGGAATATTTAAGTTTGTGTAAAAAAATACTTAGTGAAGGTAAACTGGTAAAAAATAGAACGGGTATTGATAGCATAAAAGTACCATCGCATCATTTTCATTTTGATTTACAAAAAGAGTTTCCGGTTTTAACTACGAAACAATTGTTTTTTAGGCAGGCGATACTTGAAATGCTTTGGATATACCAGGCTCAAAGTAATGATGTTCGCTGGTTAAAAGAAAGAAACGTACACATCTGGGATGAATGGGAAATAAACGAAGATGGCAAATGGCTAGCAGAGCAAAACGTTTTAGATAAAGATGGGAACTTAAAAAAAGAAAAAGTAGAAAAAGATTTCGGTAAAAATTGGGCTCATACGATAGGTACGGCCTATGGTTACATCGTAAATAAGTTTAACTTAATGGATAATTTAATTGATAAAATAAAAAATAATCCTAACGATAGAAGAATGGTTATGAGTCTTTGGCAGGATGATTATTTAAAAACGGCCGTATTACCATCATGTGTTTGGTCAAGTGAGTGGGACGTAACGGATGGCAAACTAAATGCTTGGGTACACCAAAGAAGCTGTGACGTTCCTTTAGGACTTCCTTTTAACGTAACTCAGTACGCAACCCTTTTGTGCATGTTAGCTAAAACAAATGATTTAAAGCCAGGTACTTTAGATTGGAGTATTAAAGACGCTCATATTTATGTTAATCAAGTAGATGGTGTAAAAGAACAAATAAAAAGGTATGAGGACCTTGGAGATTATAAGGCACCTATTTTATGGCTTAATCCGGAAGTTAAAAACTTTTATGATTATGACAATTCAAAAGATTTAAAAGACGTTAAAATACTTAATTATAAACACCATGGAAAAATTAACTTTCCAATTGCAAAGTAGGTGATTATATGAATAAATTAATAATGATTGCAGCGGTAGGTAAAAACGGGGAGTTAGGTTATAAAAATGGCCTTATATGGCACATAAAAGAAGACATGAAGTTTTTTAAAGAAAAAACAATTAATCATCACGTACTAATGGGGAAAAACACTTTTCTATCGCTTCCAAAATTACTACCTTTAAGAACGCATCTTGTTTTAAGTAAAAGTGCTAAAGAAAATGATTTTCCAAAAGAAGTAATATTACTAAGAAGTATAGATGAGTTTTATGAATTTGCCAAAAACATTAATGATGACGTATACGTTATCGGTGGTGCAAACGTTTATAAAGAAATGATAAATGATGCTGATTTAATGTACTTAACCGAGATTGACGAGGTGTTTAATGATGCTGATGCTTACTTTCCTTTTTATAACTATGATGATTATGAAAGAGTAATAATTAAGGAAAACAAAGATAACAATCCTAAATACAAACATGTTTTATATAAGAAAAAAGACCGGTAAGGTCTTTTTAATAATCGTTTAAATCAACGTTTTCTTTTTCTAAAAACTCTTTAAACTCTTTTTTAAACTTTTCGGATTCTTCTTTTATGACGTTTGAGTATACGCTTTGACAGTTCATGATTGCCTTATATATGTGTTTAAACGTAACAAACTCACTATTATCAAACTTAGCGTAACTAAACGCTTTAGATAAAAGTGCCAAAGCGTTATCAGGATACCTTGAACCAAGTTCATAAACCCTTTTATATTCACTTGTCATATCTACTATAAAAGTCATTATTTTTTCTATTAAAAACCTTGAGTATGCTAGTTTAACACCGGTTTGTTTTTCTATTCTAGGATATGATCCCATAAGAATTTTAACGGTTGTTTTAGCATCTGGTTCTGAAACGCCTATTTTTTCAAAACGTCTTAAAAACGCCTTATCTCTTATTAGATATTGGTTATACTCATCTAAAGTTGTAGCGCCAATTACTTTAACATCACCTCTTGATAAGGCAGGTTTCATAGCGTTTACAAAGTCAACACCACTATTTCTTGATTCAATAACAAGCGTATGAATTTCATCTATGAAAAGTATTACGTTTTTGGCTTTTTCTACTTCTTTTAACAAAATGTTTATTCTAAGTTCTTCTGATCCATCTTCCGTTTTATATTTTCCAAGTAAAGACGAGGTGTTAACCTTTATAATGTCATATCCTTTAATGGCGTTTGGAACTTCGTTTTTCTGTATTTTATATGCTATTCCCTCTACAATAGCGGTTTTACCAATACCAGCTTTACCAACTAATATGGCTGATTTTTCGGGTGTTAAAATGGTTAAAATGGTTTTTTCTATTTCTTCTTCACGTGCTATTGCAGGATTAGTTACGTATACCTTTGTAGTTAGGTTTTCACCATATTTTTCTAGCATACTTTTTTTAGGCTTAGCATTAATTTTTACTTCTTTTATAGTTTCTTTATTTTTATCATTATTAGAATCATCTAGTTGTAATGTTTCATCTTCTACAATATCAAATAATTCATCCATTTATAAATCCTTCTTTCGTTTAGTTATCATTACTTTAAATATTATATCAAAAAAACGAAAGTTTTACTATTTTTGTTTACTTAATTAGAAGTTTTTGTTATAGTAACTATTATCAAAGGAGATATTAACATGACAGAAAAAAAAGACGAAAAGTTTTACCATACTTTTTCAATTATTAAACCGGATGCGATGAAGTATAAGGATGAAATCATAAAAATGATTGAAGATAATGGATTTAAGGTAATGTATGCTAAGTGTGAATATTTAACAAAGGAAAAAGTAGAAGAGCATTACGCTCACTGTAAAGACTTAGATGTTTTTCCAAAAATAGTTGAAAGTATGATAGAAGGGCCAGTAATGCTTATGATTATTTATGATCCAAAAGGTAACGCAATAGATGGATTTAGAAAATTACAAGGGAAAACGAAAAGCTGGGAAGCCGAAGAAGGAACGATAAGATATCAATTTGGTTCTAAAAGTAAGGCGTATAAAAACGCAACTCATGCATCAGCTTCACCGGTTGAGGTAAAAGATGAAATATTTAGGTTCTTTAAAAACGATATAGAAGACATAGTAGAAAAGATAAATGATTATAACAGGTTAGATGAGATGTTTACGAACGCGTATAAGTTCATTGACTCAATGACCGTTATTGAAAAAGCCGAAGAAGAATATAAATTAAGAAAGAAATATAACGGAGAAAAGTAATGCAACAGTATTTTGCTAAAAATGAACAATTAGAATTAGAAGATGGTGATTATCATCATATAAAAAACGTAATGAGGATGAAAACGGGCGATAAAATAAAAGTAATTTGGAATAATAAAGCCTATGAATGTAAGATTACCAAAGTTGGTAAAACCGTTTCGTTTGAAGTTCTTAATACTTTAGTTAGCAAAGAAGAAAGCGTTTTAGTTGACGTTGCTTTTTCTTTGATAAAAGAGCAAAAACTAAATTATCTTTTACAAAAAACAACCGAACTTGGTGTTAATAAACTTATCCCTCTTAACACTAAGAGAAGCGTAGTTAAAATAGAAAAAAATAAAGAAAATCAAAAAAAGGAACGCTGGCAAAAGATTTGTAAAGAAGCAGCCGAACAATCTTTTAGGTTTAACGTTCCTAAAATAGATAATGTTTTAACCTTGCAAGATTTAGTTTGTAAAGATTATGATCTTAAGCTTTTATGTTCACTTGATAAAAGTGCAAAAAATATTAAAAAAGTACTAGAAAAAAATAATAAGTGTGTTAAAATATTACTAGTTGTAGGTCCTGAAGGTGGGTTTGAACCTTTAGAAGAAGATTATTTATTAAAAAATGGATTTATAGGTATTTCGTTAGGTAGTAATGTACTTCGTGCAGAAACGGCACCAGTTGCCTTGCTTTCCATGATTAAGTATGAATTTATGAGGTGAGTAGTATGAAAAATTTGTTTGCAACCGCGTCTTATTCTTTTAATAATTTTTATAATAATTTAAATACGCAGGGGCAAATGATTTTTTCTATTATAATTATTCTTATTGCTATTTTATGCGTTTTGCTTTTATTAGCATACATAGTTCAGGGAATACAAAATAAAAAAAGAATAAGTAAAATAAAAAAAGAAAATAAAGTAATAAACCTTTCTAAAAATAATGATAAAACAGAGCAAAAGCCATTATATACAAATGAGAAAACCGAAATAGAAGACATTGCAAATGCTATTTCTGATGCTTTAAAAGAAGAAACACCAATAACACTTACTAATTTTGAAGAAGACCAAGAAAGAACAGCAATAATTTCCATTGATGAGTTAATGGCCAAGGCAAAGGAATTAGAATTAATTGAAGATGAAGAAAATACGGGTGTAAACTATTTAGAAAAATATAACCTTGAACCGGCTGAGGTTGAGCAGGTTTCAAAAACCATTAGCGAAACACCTAATCAGGAAGTGAAGGCTTTTAAAGTATCACAGGTTATATCACCTATATATGGAGTAAAAAAAGAGGTAATAAACAATAACAGAAGAGCTTAATTTTTTAAGCTTTTTATTTTAGGAGTTGATAAAATGAAGGTTGCAATATATACTTTGGGTTGTAAAGTAAATACTTATGAAAGTGAGTATGCAATAAATGAGTTCATAAAAAAAGGTTATGAAATAACTGATTTTTCCGATGATACCGCCGATGTATACTTAATTAATACTTGTACGGTTACGAACACAAGTGATCAAAAATCAAGAAAGATAATTAGGCAAGCAAGAAAGAAAAATGATTATGCAACAGTAGCGGTAATGGGATGTTTTTCTCAAATAAGAGAAAATGATGATGCTATTTTAGATTACGTAGACGTTGTAATTGGTAACAATGATAAAAGTAAAATAGTAGACTTAATAGAAGAATATATAAAAAACAAGAAAAAAATACTTAACATAAAAGATATTAATAATTCCTCATTTGATGATATGGAAATAGATTCATTTAAAACAAGAACAAGAGCTTTGGTTAAAATAGAAGATGGTTGTGAAAACTTTTGTTCTTACTGTATAATTCCTTACGTAAGAGGAAAAGTAAGAAGTAAAAATCCTATAAAAGTAATAGAAGAAGTCAAAAAATTAGTATCTAACGGTTATAAAGAAATCGTTTTAACTGGTATTCATACTGGTCATTATGGAGCTGATTTAACAAATTATGACTTTAGTGATTTACTAAGTGAGCTAGAAAAAATAGAAGGATTAGATAGAATTAGAATATCATCAATTGAAATAACAGAGTTAAATGATAAGTTTTTAAACGTTTTATCACGTTCTAAAAAAATAGTTAACCATATACACATCCCGCTTCAAGCCGGAAGTGATAAAACATTAAAAAAGATGAATAGAAAATATGATACCAACTACTTTTTAGATAAAATAAATAAAATAAGAAAAATAAGACCTAATATGGCTGTTACAACTGACGTTATCGTTGGTTTTCCAGGTGAGACTAATGAAGATTTTAACGAAACCTTAAAGTTTGTAAATAAAGTTATTTTTGCTGGTGGACACGTATTTCCTTTTTCTTCTAGAATGGGTACTCCAGCTTCTAAAATGGCTAATCAATTAACTAAAGAAGAAAAACATATGAGATGTAAAAAACTAATTAGTGTTTTTGATGAGTTAGAAGAAGCTTATTATAAAAAGCATTTACAAAAAGAAGTTTTTGTAATACCAGAGGTGTATGCTGATGGTTACTTAACTGGTCATACAGATAATTATTTAAAAGTTAAGTTTGAAGGTTGTAAGGAATTGATTGGTAAGGAAGTTAATGTCAAATTAGAAGAATATAAAGAAAAGGTTTTAATGGGTAAGATAATGTAGGAAAATTCCATTTTTAATGGGATTTTTTTATTTCGACAATATTTTAAAAAAAGATTCATATAATAAAAACCTAAAAAAGAAAGGAACTGTTATATGAATTATTATAACGAGATAAAACAAGAACTGGTAAATAACGAAGTATATAAAAAAGTAAAAGACTACTCTAAAAATAGAAGTGATTTAAAAACTTATTATACGGTGGGAAAACTTCTAAGTGAAGCTGGAAGGCATTATGGTGAAGGAATAATAAGTAAATATTCTAAAAAATTAACTAATGAACTTAATAAAGGCTATAATACTTCTTCTTTAAAAAGAATGCGACAGTTTTATACGATGGTACAAAAAGGTGCGACATTGTAGCACCAATTAGCATGGAGTCATTATGTTGAGCTTCTGTCATTAAGAAATTTAGATAAAATTAATTATTACATAAGAATAACAGAAGATTGGAATTTATCGGTAAGAGAATTAAGACAAAGAATTAAAAATAATGAATATGAAAGATTAGATGAAAAGACGAAAGAAAAGCTAATAACAAAAGAAGATAACAAAGTAGAAGATTTTATGAAAAATTCAATCCTTATAAAAAATAAGTTTAATACTAACAACATATCAGAGAAAATGTTGCAACAATTAATATTAGAAGATATACCATCTTTTTTGGATGAACTAGGTGATGGTTTTACGTTTATAAAAAATGAATTTAAAATAAAAATAGGTAGCAGATATAATTACATAGATTTACTATTATATAATATTAACTTTAATTGTTATGTAGTAGTTGAATTAAAAGTAACAGAGTTAAAAAAAGAACATGTTGGACAAATAGAAATATACATGAATTACGTTGATAAAAATATTAAACAGATAGGACAAAATCCTACTTTAGGCATCATTATATGTAAAAAAGATAACGTCTTTATTATGAAATATGTAACTAACGAAAATATATTTGAAAGAGAATATCAGTTGTTATAATTAAATTAATTATTTAAAACCTAGGATGTTCTAGTTAAAATGATTAATTTATGTTAAAATCATATTAGCATTAATTAAGGAGGTAAAAATGGAAACATACATAAAAGGAACGTTTAAAAGATCTATTTTTTCCTCTAATGACGGTTTTACCGTTGGTCTTATGAAAATAAAGGAAACAAATGATCAGGACCTTTTGGATTATAAGGGTAAGCAGTTTACTTTTACCGGCTTGTTTGCAAAGCTCTTGCTTGATGAAGATTATGTGTTTTACGGTGAAGTTATTGATAATCCAAAATATGGTATTCAGTATAAAGTAAATAAATATGAAAAAATAATGCCAGAGGATAAAGATGGTTTGGTTGTTTTTTTATCTAGTGATATATTTCCTGGTGTTGGTGAAAAAACTGCTAAACAAATCGTGGATGCTTTAGGAGAAGACTGCTTAAAGTTAATATCTGAAGATGATAAATATTTATTAAAAGTACCTAAAATAACCAAGAAGAAAGCTTCTGAAATAAGATGTCGGTTACTTAAGTATAACGAGAGCTTTGAAACAGTCGTTTATTTAACTAATTTTGGTTTTGGCATGAAAGATGCTCTTAAGATTTATAATCATTATTTAGAAGATACGGTGCGGGTAATAGAAAATAATCCATACGAACTTATTGATACGATTGATGGAATAACGTTTAACAAAATAGATGAGTTAAGAAAAAAAACAAACGTATCAGAAGATGATGAAAGAAGAGTTTTGGCTTTAATTATTCATGTTATGAAACTTGCTTGTTTTAATACCGGGGATACTTATTTAACCTTTGATGTGATTTATAATGCTATTAAATCTTTTTTTGATTACGAAATCAGTTATGAAAAACTAAATTATTATTTAATAGAGTTAAATGGTATGGGTAAGATAATAATAGAAAAAGATAAGTTTATTTTGTATGAATATTATAAAAATGAAAATTATATAGCATCAAGCATTTATGCACTTACTAATAAAGATGATTTAAAAATTAAAGACATTGATGTAAAAATAGAAAGGTTAGAAAACTTTTTTTCAATAACGTATAATCAAGAACAGAAAAAAGCGATAAAACAATCTTTAATAAAGAATTTTTCAATTATTACCGGTGGACCAGGCACTGGAAAAACAACGATAATAAAAGGAATTACGCAGTTATATAAGATGATTTTTGGCTATTCATTAGAAAAGTTATTAGAAAAAATGGTACTTTTAGCCCCAACTGGTAGAGCTGCTAAAAGAATGAGTGAAGCTTGTTCTTATCCTGCCTATACCATTCATCGCTATTTAAGATGGAATAAGGAAACCGGGGAGTTTGGTTATAACGAAAGAAATAAAGTTAATGCGGAATTTATCATTGTTGATGAAACAAGTATGATTGACGTTGATTTGATGGCTAACTTTTTTAGGGCGATGCCTTCTTATGTTAAAATAGTTTTTATAGGTGATTATAATCAGCTTGAAAGTGTTGGGCCCGGGAAGGTTTTAAAGGATTTAATTGAATCGGAAATGATAAATACCATATTCTTAAAAGAAATATATCGCCAAGATCAAAACTCATACATTACGCAGTTAGCATACGAGGTAAACAAAGGTGAATTAACCGAAGACTTTTTAGAAAAAAAGGATGACTATAACTTCATAAAATGTGACGGTTCTAACGTGTTAAAAGCTTGCGCTGACGTTTGCCTTATGGCCGTTAAAAAAGGATATGATTTAAAAAATGTTCAGGTGTTAGCCCCAATGTATAAAGGCATAAATGGAATAGATAACTTAAATAAAATTTTGCAAAGAATATTTAATCCTAAAAGTGATGATAAAAAGGAAACTTATGATATGGATGTTACTTATCGTGAAGGTGATAAAGTTTTGCAACTTGAAAACATGCCTGATGTAAACGTTTTTAATGGCGATATTGGCTTTATAGAAAAAATAAGTGGAAGTGAAATCACCGTTGATTTTGATGGTAACAAGGTTAAATATACGCCTAAAGAATACAAAGCAATTAAGCATGGATACGCAATAAGCGTGCATAAAGCGCAAGGAAGTGAATTTGAAATCGTAATAATGCCGATAGTTAAAGAATACCATATAATGCTTTATAAAAAACTAGTTTATACCGCGATAACAAGAGCAAAACGTTCACTTATATTATTAGGAGATCCAACTTGTTTTTCAAAGGCAGTTTATAATGTTGGAAACAAACAAAGAAACACGCTTTTAAAAGAAATCATTACTTCTAACATTTTATAGTATATGTACATTTAAAAGTTACATACTAATAATGGCATGATGATTTATGCCAAGTTTCATATTTTTTAAACGGAAGGTGATATTTAATGAAAGCACTAAATAATCTTGGATGGATGCTTTTAGGTGTTGCCGTTGGCTCTGGTGCGTTATATTGTTATAACGAATGCCAAACTAATGGTGGAATAAAGCAGACGATTAATAAGGTTAAGAAAAACGCAAGTAAGAAGTTAGAAAATATGATGGAACAATAGTTTCTTAATTGAAACGGATAGCAATTTTTTGCTATCTTTTTGTTTGCTTTTTAAACTACTTTTTATTATAATTTAATTAGAAAGGTTGGTTTATTATGAAAGCGCATTACGATGGAAAAAAACTTGTTAAGGTATCAACGTTTGATGTAAGTGTAATAGGGCAGGTAATTGCTTCATTAATTTCTTTTGTTGAAAATAAATGCTATATTTATCATACGGCACTTTATAAAACGACGGTGCAATATTATGAAGAAGGTTATGGCTATGATTTTAATAATTCTACCCGCAATGTATATTTAATAAATGAAGTTAGTAAAGTAAAAAGTGAGTACAATGAAACATATTTAAGTGAGATAGGGCCTTGTTTATTTAGGAATCAAGATGATGTTTTACTTTTAGCGATGGGCTATTTAGATGAAGGAAAAATATCATTTTATAATGAAACAGGAAAAGCAAAAGTAGACGTAAAAAAACGAACTTATTTATATGATTTTATTAATTATGTAATAGAATACAAAATAGAAAATAATTTATATGAACTAAATAAAGAGGATTTATATAACTTATTATCTAATTTTTTAGATACTTATAAAAAAGAATGCGTAAAAGTTAAGAAAGGGAATTTATAACAATGCGAAAAAAGAATTTTAGTTTATCACTTATAATTTCATTTATATTTGTTGTTTTAGGACTGTTTTTATTCATAAGACCTGATTCTACTATAACAACCATTTCTTATATAATAGGTGCTTTATTATTAATTATAGGAACGTTATCAGCAGTAAGATACTTTAAGTCGGATTATGGCATTAACGCCTTTGATTTTGATTTGGTTTATGGTGTACTCTTGATAATCGGTGGTATTTATTTAATTATTAAGCCAACTATGTTAGTAAGTATTTTCCCTGTTATTTTAGGAATATGGATAATAATTAATTCCGTAACTAAGTTTCAGTATGCTTTAATACTAAAAAAGTTTGATAAGAGTGATTGGAAATATACTTTATTAATATCATTTTTAACTTTTACCTGGGGTATAATACTTTTAATTAATCCGTTTCAAAGTGTTTTGTTAATAACTCAAGTAATTGGTATATTTATAATAATATACGCGGTATTAGACATAATTGATTCCTTTATTTTAAAAAGAAACGAAGAGGATTTAAATAAAATGTACATTTTAAAAAAATAAACTTTGACTATTGATTTAGGTATATTAATGTGTTAACATGAAAATATAATAGGTGATATACAATGAAGAATAAAAATGGATTTACACTAGTAGAATTACTAGTGACTATAACATTAATGTTAACTCTTTTAGGACTTGCGATTGCAAGTTATATAAATGTAAGTAATAGTAAAAAAAGAGAAGCTTGGCAAATGGTAAAAAGTCAAATAGAAACTGCTGCAGCTGAATATTTTACGTCCAATGAATATTGGTTTGATGGTTTAGGTAGTGGCGCCAAAGGTGAGATAACGGTTGGAGCCCTAGTTAAAGAAGATTACTTAAATAGAGTTGTTAACCCGGTTAGTGGAGATTTGGTAGATGAGTGCAGTTATGCCGTAGTAACAAAAAAAGCCAACGGTTCATATGATGCTAAATACCATGAAGAGGTTAGTGAAAGTTGTGGCAGTCTTAAACAAAACGTGGTGGTAATAGAACCTGGAGCACCGGAGATTGATCCAGATATAGATTGTACTTTAGGAAATGATATGTGGTGTATTTCTAATGCGACCATAGATTTGGATTTAAAAACACACGGTGTGCCAATTAAAGAAATAAACCTTGAGGATTCTGGTAGCTTATGTGATAATCCAGAAAGTGATGCTAGGGAAATAAACTGTAAGAACGAAGGAAAGACAGACATATTTGTTACTGTTATTAATAATGCAAATAAAATTGTAAAAGCAACTGTTGGTGAATTGAAGGTAGATAAAACGGCTCCTAAAATAGATGATGTTTTATTAAAAAGTGCAGAAGCAGAAGGAAAATATAATTCAAACAAAGTATTAGGTTCTTTTAAAATAACGGATACTACCAGTGGGATAGGTACTGTAACATCAAATGTTCCAAATAAAAATGGTGAAACAGATTGGTTTTTAAATGGTGATAATAGATGGGAAATAAAAGATTATACTGGTTACGCAGCAGACTCCTTAGACGGTAGTAAAATAACGCTTAAGATTACAGCATATGATGTAGCGGGTAACAAAAGCGTTAAAGAAGATGATGAAGAATATGTGGTTTATCATGAATGTGGTGATGGTAATAAAAAATTAGAAACTAGCACTTGCTCTAATAATGGATATATAACTAAAAAAACAACTGATATATTAACTGGTATTTTTTGTGAACCTAACGTTAAAGAAGACTGTAGTGTTGATAAAATAATGCTTGCCTTAAATTATAACGCTGGTAATGCTGAAAGTAATCCTGGCATGAAAAATCCAGGCCCTATGGCATCAAATGGAAAAGGAAGAATCTTTAATAGCTCAAAAGGAACTAAGGATTATTCAGTTGATTTAAATAATATGAGTAACATAGTTATTGGTTGGAATAACGGTACAAGTACTTTAACCGGCAATGCGAATACTTATTGTAATAATCAAGATGTAAAAAATTGTAATGCAACCGATGCCGGATATACTGCAAATGTTTGTATGAATGTTAGCGATTTTGATAGACGTTTTAGGTTTTGGGTATTATGGGATGATGGTTCAAAATCAAGCGTTCAATATGTAAACATAAGTGCTGGTAAAACAAGTAGTACAAATACTTTTTTTAAAAATCGTAATACATCACTTTCTGTTACTATTTCAGAAGATTTATCTAAGAAAGTTTATAGATATGGTTGCTCGGAAGAAAAAGGCCAGTATAATCCTAGAACTTGCGGAAAATCATCCGGTAGTAATCCCGATGTAACCATCCACTCATACAATTTAAAAGCTGACAAAAAAACTTCTAATAGTGTAACTTTATATACTTCATATTTTGTAGATTGCAACTATTAATATTACATTAAACGTTAAACGTGTTGGATTTATCCAATGCGTTTTTTTTATTGTAATTATGAAGTATTTATGATATCATCTAATTAGAATAGTAATAATCAAGAAAGGGGATAAACACGTGGGAAGAAAAAAAGAAACTGGTTTTACTTTGATAGAGTTATTAGTTACGATAGCATTAATGCTAACTCTTTTAGGAATTGCTATAGTAAGTTATATAAACGTAAGTAATAATAAGAAAAAAGAGGCTTGGGAAGAAGTAAAAAAACAAATAGAAGTTGCAGCTCTTGAATATTTTAATTCAAATGAATACTTTTTTGAAGGTTTAGCACCTGGTGCTTCTGGTCAAATAACCTTAGGAAAATTAGTGGATGAAGATTATATTAACCGGGTTGTGGATCCAAGGGATGGTGAAGCTTTAGATAGGTGTAATTACGTTAAAGTAACAAAAAAAGATAATGGGTATGATACTTTATATGTTGACGAGGTTTTAGACGCAGAAACTTGCTCTAACAATGATAACATGATTGTTATATCAGAACCGGGAGGACCTAAAATAAGTGCGGCTACAGAATGTGAAAAAAGTAGTGAGAATAATCCCTGGTGCATTTCTGATGCAAAGGTAAAGCTTAAAATTGAAACAGATAATAATGGCCCAATAGAAAATATAGATAGTTCTGATAGTGGAACTTTATGTGATTTAAACAAAGAAGATGAAGTTTTTTATTGTAATAAAGAAGGTACGTCGAATTTATCAGTAATTGTTACTAATAAAGCTGGTAAAAGTGCTAAGTGGACTGGGGATATAAAAATAGATAAAACGGCTCCTAAAATAGAAGGAGTTTCATTAAGAAGTGCAGAAGGAAATTATAATTCAAATAAAGTATTTGGCTCTTTTAAGATAGAGGATACTACTAGTGGGATACACACTGTAGAATCAAATATTCCGAATAAAAATGGTGAAACAGATTGGTTTTTAAATGGTGATAATAGATGGGAAATAAAAGATTATACTGGTTACGCAGCAGACACCTTAGACGGTAGTAAAATAACGCTAAAGATTACAGCATATGATGTAGCGGGTAACAAAAGCGTTGCACAAGATGATGAAGAATATACTATATATAAACAATGCAGTAAAACCAAGGAAACAACTTCATATTCTAATTGGAGTGCATGTTCTAAATCTTGTGGTGGTGGAACTCAAAGTAGAACTAAAACGGTTGTTGAAAAAGATTATTATAAGAATGATATAGAATGTCGTTCTGCATCAAGTAAAGAATCAAGAGAGTGTAATACCCAACCATGTTTGTCACTTACAAAGATTTCTGGAGTTGATTCTACTTATTGTAGTTTAAGAAATCCATGGGGATATTCAACCAAAAAATATAATGAATCAATAACCGGTAATAATTGCCGTGATACTAATAGTAATCCAAGAATAAAATTTTCGAATATTTCTGGTTCAATAAGTGGTACGAAAGCAACAATAAAAGTTACGTTAGACATATATTCTACTAATTGGGAAATGCTTGCTACTTCATCAAATAATAATAACGCAAGAAATATTTGTATCGTAAGTTCCAATAAGTTTTCATCAGGAAAGTGTATATCAAATTCGGTAGAAATAAAGTCTAAGTCAGGAAAATGGAACTCTAACCAGCACGTTTTAAGTGGAAAAACTGTTACACTAACCGTTAATAATGTTGACGATTATAATAATTTAGCTTTTAGGGTTTATAGTCCTGGTAAAGGAGTTAACGCAAATCCTACGTGTACTCATTCATCTGGATATAACTGTAAGACCTCAACTGGATCACCATTTATTTTCCAATCAGATTATTTCTTTAAAGTTAATAAATAATAATTTGCGTATTGTTTATAATAATTTATTTTGATATAATGTAAATATATTTAAATTGTTGATGAAAAATAAGTAGAATTATGTGTTTTTAAAGAGAGTTATCGTTTGGTGTGAGATAATAAAATTCATAATTTGAAGCTATTTTCGGAATGTGATTAATAATCACCGGTATAAAAGCCGTTATCTAAAATTAAGTAAAAAATAGGATGGTACCACGGATATATTCGTTCCTAACGAAAGAGCCTGGTACCTTTTTTATAGGAGGAAAAAAATGGAGTTAAAAAAGAAAAATCCAGTAATTTTCATAGTATCTGGAAAAGCTAACGCGGGTAAAGATACAACTTGTGAGCTAATTGATAATTACGTTAAACTAAAGGAGTTAACGCCGGTTAATTTACAGTTTTCTTCTTATATAAAAATGTATGCCAAAGTAATATCTGGTTGGAATGGAAAAGAAGATACCAAGCCAAGAAGTTTACTGCAAGAACTTGGTACTGATATCATAAGAAAAAACATTGATAATATGTTTTTTATAAAAAGAATAATAGGAGACATAATGGTGTATTCTTATTATTGTGACGTTATAACAATTTCTGATGCAAGACTTCCAGAAGAGATAGATTCTATTTATCATAATTTTAAAAACGTTATTAGGGTACGGGTTACAAGACCTGGCTTTAACAATAATTTAAATGCTAAAGAAAAAAAACACTTAACGGAAACGGCGCTTGATAATTATCATGATTATGATTATGAAATAATAAATGATGGTACGATAGAAGAATTAAATGAAAAAGTAATAAAAATGATAAACGAGGTGTTATAAATGAAATATTTAACAAGTAGTGAAATAAGACAAATGTTTTTAGATTTTTTTGAAAGCAAGGGACACTTGGTAGTTCCATCCGCTTCTTTAATACCTGAAAATGATCCTTCAATACTATGGATTAACGCTGGCGTTGCTCCTTTAAAAAAATATTTTGATGGAAGGGAAGTTCCACCTAAAAGAAGACTTGTGAACTCTCAAAAATGCATTCGTACAAATGATATTGAAAGCGTTGGGGATACTTATCATCATACGTTTTTTGAAATGCTTGGTAACTTTTCTATAGGAGACTATTTTAGAAATGAGGCTCTTTCTTACGCATGGGAACTTTTAACCAGTCCTAATTGGTATAACATAGATAAAGAAAAACTATACGTAACGGTTTACCCGGATGATAAAGAAACATATGATAAGTGGGTTTCTTTAGGATTAGATGAATCTCATATAATAAAATGTGAGGGTAACTTTTGGGATATAGGTCCTGGTCCATGTGGACCAGATTCTGAAATCTTTTATGATCGGGGAGAAGAATACGATAAAAGAGGGCCAGAGTTAATTAAAGACGAAATAGATAATGATAGATATATTGAAATATGGAATAACGTATTTAGTCAGTTTAATCATGTTGATGGTTTAAAAAGAAAGGATTTTCCTGAACTTCCACACAAAAACATTGATACTGGAATGGGCCTTGAAAGGTTAGTATGTACGTTACAAAATTGTAAAACAAACTATGATACTGATTTATTTAGACCAATAATTAATAAGGTGGAGGAATTATCAGGAGTTAAATATACCGATCAACGAGCTTTTAGGGCGATTGCGGATCATATTAAAACGTTAACCTTTGCTTTATCAGATGGTGCTATGTTTTCTAACGAGGGTAGAGGATACGTATTAAGACGTATTTTAAGGCGTGCATCGCGTTTTGGTAGAACGCTTGGTATTTATGAACCTTTTATGTATAAGCTAACTAATAGCGTAATAGAAATCATGAAAGATGCGTATCCGTACTTAAAAGAACATAAAAAAACGGTTGATGAACAGATAAAAAAAGAGGAAGAAACGTTTTTAAAAACTTTATCTTCTGGTGAAAAAAGATTAAGTGAATTAACAAAAAGTGGTAAAGAAATAACTGGAGAAGATGTTTTTAAACTTTATGATACTTATGGTTTTCCTTATGAATTAACTGAAGAAATACTAAGTGAACAAAACATTAAAATAAGTAAAGAAGACTTTGAAAAATGCATGGAAAAGCAAAGAAACATGGCAAGAGAAGCCGCTAAACAAACCTCTAGCATGAACGTTCAAGGGGACGTTGTTGACTTTACTTTAGAAAGTGTGTTTGTTGGGTATGATAAGTTAGAATGCAATGCAAAAGTTACTTTTGTAGGAGATTTAGAAGGAAATAAAAGTGATATATATTCCGAAGGAATCATAATAACGGATAAAACTCCATTTTACGCAACCATGGGTGGCCAAATAGGTGACGTTGGTACGATTGAAGGTGATAATTTAAAAGCGGACGTATTAAAGTGTGAAAAAGCACCTAACGGGCAAAACATGCACTACGTAAGAATCATTGAAGGGGATATAAACGTTGGTGATGTTGTTACGTTAAAGGTTGATAAAGAAAGAAGGTTTGCTACCTGCCAAGATCATTCAGCAACCCATCTTCTTCAAAGGGCACTTAAGGATGTTTTGGGAGAAGAAGTAAATCAAGCTGGTAGTTATTTAGATGGTTATACCCTTAGGTTTGACTTTAAGTACACTGGTAAAATAACCGATGATGACATTATAAAAGTAGAAGAAAAAGTAAATGAAATGATTAAGGCTTGTTATCCGGTAGTAACAACTGAAATGAGTTTAGAAGATGCTAAAAAGGTTGGCGCTACGGCACTGTTTGGTGAAAAATACGGTGATAAGGTTCGTGTTGTAAAAATGGGTGAGTCAATTGAACTATGTGGTGGAACTCACGTTACTAACACTGGTAACATAAGAAGCTTTGCCATAATGTCCATCGAATCAAAAGGGCTTAACGTATATAGAATAGAAGCGGTTTGTGATACAAACCTAGAAATAGAATTATTTAAGATAATTAAACCATACAACGATGAAATGATATTGCTTTTAAAAAAGGCAAAGAAAATTATTAGTGAGGCAAAACAAAAGGATATTGATTTGAACATAGACATTAATATATCTAATGAAAGACCAAAGTGCTATAAAGATATATTAGAAAACAGAAACGAAGTAAAAACCATTAGAAAACAAATAGCAGATTTAGAAAAGAAGTATGATGAAGAGCTAGTTAAAAAGGCGCTTGTTAAAACGGATGAATACGCAAGTAGAAAAGTAGATGGCATTTATGGTGAGGTCGTAATAGAAACCTTTAAAAACGAAAGCATGAACACGTTAAAGGCTCTAGCGGGAAGTATATCTAGCAAATTAAAAGATGGTATTGTATTTTTAATAACCACTAAAGAAGATGCAATTAACTTTGTTGCTAAAGCAAATGATTCTTTAAAAGATAAAATAAACGTTGGTTTGTTAATTAAAGACGTATCAAAAATAGCGGAAGGAAACGGTGGTGGAAGCCCAAGTTTTGCTCAAGGCGGTGGAACTAATCCCGAGAAATTAGACATGATTTTATCATACGTAGAAAATAAAATAATTAAAGGATAAAAGAGGTAAATATGGAAAAAGTAGAAACACTTGATTTTGATAATGAGCCAAAGAAGAAAAGACGTTTAAAAAAATGGGTTAAAGTTGTAATCGGACTTTTTGTTACCTTTGTTGTAGTGCTTATTATATGTTTTATATTATTTAATTATATGTTAACTGGACTTAAAAATAAAAGTGAGGTTATCGAGTTTAAGGTAGAGCAAGGTCAAACTGTTGATGCGGTTGGTATGAAGCTTGAAAAAGAAGGTGTTATTCGTAGTTATATGGCGTATAAAATATACGTTAGACTAAAAGGAGTAACAGGATACAAAGCAGGAGTTTATAAGCTTGATAAAAGCTATAACACAAAGGATATTGTTAATATATTAACTGGTGATTATTATAAAGAAAACGGCGTTACAATAACCTTTAAAGAAGGTAAAAACATGCGCCAGGTAGCCAAAGAAGTTGCTAAAAAAACCAATGTTTCTGAAAACGAGTTTTTATCACTTCAGGAAGATGAAGAATACATAAATAGTTTAATTAGTAAGTATTGGTTTTTATCTGAAGACATTAAAAACAAGGATATATATTACCCTTTAGAAGGTTATTTATTTCCAGATACCTATTTGTTTAACGAAAACGTAACGTCAAAGGAAATAATAGAGGCAATGCTTAATCAAACCGATAAAGTTTTTAGTAAGTATAAATCACTTATTGATGCAAGTCCTTACAGCATTAACGAAATAGTTACGTTAGCATCAATCGTTGAAAATGAAGGAATTTATGATGATGATCGTAAGATGATTGCGGGGGTATTTTATAACCGTTTAAACGCTGGTATGTCGCTTGGAAGTGACGTTACTACTTATTATGCGTTTAAAGTTGATTTGGGAGAAAGAGACCTAACCAAAGCGGAGATAAATACGTATAACCCGTATAACACAAGAGGACCTATGATGAATGGTAAATTACCGGTTGGTGCGGTAAGCAACTTTGGAGAGTCTTCTTTAAGTGCCGTACTTACGCCAACTACTAGTGATTATTATTATTTTGTTGCCGATAAATCTGGAAAAACGCATTTTACTAGAACTTATGAAGAACATCAAAATGTAATAAATGAACTTAAAGAAGCGAATAACTGGATAGAATGGTAAAAAAATATGAATTTAACTAAAAATAAAAGAAATTAAAAAAATTAAAAAAAATAAAATTTGTGCGAATGATATATTTTTGTAAAAAAAGTGATTCAAAAAGCGATTTTTCTCTAGAAGAAAG
>CASEJU010000070.1 GCA_949288335.1 uncultured bacterium
AGCTTACTTTAACACTTATAATAGAACTAGGTAGGTGATTATGATAAAGTCAAAGAAAATTATTATTGGAATAGTTATTTTATTAATAATGTCAAATCTTGTTATTATAAAAGTAAACACTATAACGCCAGATAAGTTTAAAATAATATCATCCACCTCAAAAGAACCAGACCAAGTTACTTCTTGAATAACTTCTATTAACAATACGATTGGAATTATAATTAACAGTTGTTTTAATATGTTATTATATTTTTTATCTTTAATCATTAATAAAAACGATAGTGGAATAAGCATGATAAAATTACCTACTAAGTTAAATAAGATACTTCTTATAGAGCCTTTGGTTAAGTATGCGGTGATAGTATTAAAAGGAATTAAAGAACCATCATATATTTTTTCTAGTCTTTTTATATCAAAGCCATTACTTGATCTTCCAATAAAAAAGGTTATACCAACTAATAATATTAAATATAAAATGATATAAATATTAACGTTTTTCTTAAAAATAGTATTATTATTTTTTATTAAGCCATAAGAAAAACATAGCATAAATAGCGATAAAATTATTAATATTGCCCCTATTTTATCAACGCTGTATCTAAATATTGGAGTTGGATTAGATAAATAATAGATAAATAACCCCATGGTTAAAATTAAGATAATGTTGGTAAAAAATCCTATTTTATCTTTATGTATTTCCTTTTTTAATACTTTGTATAATACGTATGCTAATAAAACAAGTATTAATGTAAGTAAAACTATCTTATCCATTTTAAAACTCCTTTACAACTTAAATTTATTTTAACATAATAAAAGATAAATCATAAAATAGATTTATCTTGTTATATTAACTATTACATTATTATTACCTACCATATCTAAATCATCTGGATTATCAATCGTACCAATTTTAGTGTATGAATAAGACGTAGTAAAAGTATCATAAAAAATAACTAAACAGTTATCACCATAGAGCATCACATCACCCTTATTAATAATGTCAACTTTCACTGGATTACTAGGTAAATCTTCATCAAAATAATAATATTTTTCATTACCGTTTAACTCATTCATCGTAATAGAAAGCGGCAATCTATTAACAAGTTCTCTTGACGTTTCATTATCTTCTAAAGTTACTGTAAAATCATTTCCATTTATATTTAAGTTTATTTTAGAAGTAAAATCATTCATGTTATCATCCTTCCTTTCTAAAACAGATTCATTAGTTATTTCATTAAACCTTTCTTTGCTATAAAGGAAAATAAAACAAGCTACTACCAACAAAATTATCAAAATCATTATAATTAATACTTTCTTCATTTAGATTGCTCCTTTAAAAAATGATAGTATTACTAATATAAATACTATCACTTAGAGCCTACTTTAAGTCAAGTTTTTTTACTAACTTTATAAGATCTTTTTTATAATTATAAAACTCATGGTTTTTAGTTATATTATAAACGTAATTTATTCTTCCAAGTAAATTTAAAAGATAAGGTTTCGCATCACTTTTATATGTAATGTTTTTTAAATGACTTTTAAGACCGTATTTTTTTATGTAATAAATCTCTTGCCTTATTTTTCTTTTGTAATTACGCCTTATATTAACTTTTTCATTAACTACTATTCCGGTTACCTGCTGTCTTGTTTTTTTACTTACAACCTTTATCTTTTTTTTATTTAACCTGAAATTATATTCGTATAATAGCTTGTTAACGTATTTAATTAAATCCTTAACGTTAAAATCACCTGAAAAAGTTAAATCATCACAGTACCTTGTATAATTAATTTTTCTTTTTTCACAATAATAGCCAACCTTTTCATCAAAACTTCTTAAAACCATGTTTGATATAAAACCACTTGTTGGTGCTCCAGCCGGAAGTTTATTATTATACATGCACAAATTAGTAAAAAGCATTCCCATTTTTTTAGGATATAAAGTTTCGTTAAAACAAGAATCATAAACCATGTTAAAAGTGATGTTATCAAAAAAATCCTTTATGTCTAATTTTACGATTACGTTCTTTTTCACATGAGGTTTTGCATTATCTAAAACGGATACTTTTTTTCTATAGGCATAAGAATAGTTAGATAACTTTTTTTCTTCTAAAACGTTTTTTAAGATACGCTTTTGAATGCTTTTTAACTCTTTACTTGGTTCATATAAAAACCTTAGGCCACCGGATTTTTTATGAATTATTATTTCTTCATAATTAGCATCTATATTATTACTAATATTATAAAGTATTTTATTTATTTTCTTTATATCAGTAGTATTAACCAAATTAAAAGATGATAATAAGTCGTTATATTTATCATTACTTAAATATACGAACATACCATCATCTCCTAAAATTTAAGCAAGTACTATAATATATTGTAACTAGCGAAGTGTAGGAGTGTTACGTGAAACGTAAATTACTACATGAAGCGTTATCAATATAATGTATATATTTAGTATTTCTTACTTTAGCGACTCGCTAAAAAGATTTTTTAAAAAAATCAAAACGCTACTTGCTTACATAAATATTATACTTTAAATCATCGTAATTACAACTATTTTTTTATGCTATCGCTTGGTAAATACCTTAATACATGCTCTACATAATCCGGATCTCCTGGATAAGATGAGTTTCTAAAATCTAACCAATCAATATCATCTGAATTATTTATTACATCATCATATGTGTTTATTATTTTTTTAACACATCCGAGACCCATGTTATAACTTTGAATTACAATATAAATATCGTCTTTCATTTTCTTTAAATTCATTTAAAAAATCATGCAACCTATTTTTTCCATAAATTTTATATTTTCCATAAGCATCAGCTACTATTATAGTTATAACATCTAAATTAATGCCTAAGGAAATATGAACAGCATAATATACTAATATTTTAAGATTTATTTAACTACTAGCAACAATATTTTCATTATATTCTTTACACTTTTCTTCCAATAATTTAAAATTACAGCACCTTTCTTTTATTCTCTTATTTATTTTTCCGTTAACATAGCCCTTGTATAACTTTTTTGACTTATTTCTTAACTGAATATAATGAGCATTTAACCATGCTAATTGATTATCTAAAAGTATTCTGTACTTATCTAGGTCCTTATTATCAAATTTTTTATTTAAAATAACTTTCTTATAATTATTTTTTGTAATAGGTATCATATTGTTAAAATTAACCGCACCCAATTTTCCATTATCTATTTTCAAAAAATCTATTGAATTAGACATTTTTAAATGCTTTTCTTTTGGACTAGAAAGTGGTGCAAAATACTCCACATTATCAATTTTAAATAAAACTCCAACAAAAGGCCTATTTTCTTTTTTAGAAAAATTATAAGGCACTTTTTTATCAAATTTTCTTAAATAATCACAATAATCAGTATTAACTATAACTAATTTTAATCTTTTTATCATATAAAATCCTCCTAAATAGATACAATTGTTCGATGTATTTATTAAAATAAAAGGCTAGCGTAAAATAAATTACTGCTAGCCAACTTTTTTAATTTCCAGTTTAATGGCCGGAATCACCGCTTTGTTAATTCCCAGTTTAGTGGCCGGGTACACCGCTTTGTTAATTCCCAGTTTAATGGCCGGGTACACCGCTTTTTTAAACTATCAAATAAGATAGCATTAATATTATATGCATTTAATTATGTAACATAATATTTGATGCAATTACATATTACTAAATAATAAAATACATGTCAACATATTTTGATAAATTTATATAAACAGAATTTTCTAACACAAACAAATTATTTTTGGCTTTCTTCTATTTCTTTTAACTTCTTTTCTTTATCTATTCTTGCGAATAACACTTCTGGTTTCATGTCTTGATATGTGTTGTTTTTATTAAAGAAGTTTGAATCATCTTTAATGTTTAACTGTTTAAATATTTCATCAGATGTTTTAGTTAAAAATGGCCTTAAATGATAAGCACAAACTCTTATAGATTCAAGCAAGTTATATAAAACGGTTTCTAACCTATCTTTCTTATCACTTTCTTTAGCAAGACTCCAAGGAGTTGTTTCATCAATGTATTTATTTGATCTTCTTAAAACATCAAATATTTCATCTAACGCAAAACCTATTTCTAATTTATCCATTTTATCTTCTACTTTTTTATCTAAAGCGTTAATCATATTAATAAGTTCGTTATCAACGTTTTCATTTACGTTTTTATTAGTAACAACACCATCAAAATACTTATTAGCCATTGATATTGTTCTGTTAACCAAGTTACCTAATGTATTTGCTAAATCAGTGTTTGTTCTTTCGATTAAAAGCTCATAAGTTAAATTTCCATCGTTTGCGTATGGTATTTCGTGTAAGACATAGTACCTTACCGCATCAACTCCAAATAAACCTACTAAGTCATCTGCGTATATCGCGTTTCCTCTTGATTTACCTATTTTATCGTTGTTAGTTAAGAGCCATGGATGCCCAAATACCTTTTTAGGAAGTTCTAATCCTAAAGACCATAAGAAGCATGGCCAGTATATGGTATGAAACCTTACTATGTCTTTACCTATTACATGAAGATCTGCAGGCCACCATTTTTTAAACTCATCTGATGAACCGTCTGGATCATAACCAATGTTAGTTATATAATTTGTTAACGCATCAAGCCATACGTATACAACGTGTTTAGGATCGATGTCTACTTGAACTCCCCAGTCAAAAGAAGTTCTAGATACGCATAAGTCTTGTAATCCTGGCTTTATAAAGTTGTTTAACATCTCGTTTTTTCTTGATTCAGGCTGAATAAAATCAGGATGATTTTCTATGTAGTTGACTAACTTATCTTGATACTTTGATAACCTAAAAAAGTATGCTTCTTCTTTTTTTTCTTCTACTTCTCTACCACAGTCAGGGCACTTACCATCAACAAGCTGCGACTCGGTCCAAAAAGACTCACAAGGAGTGCAGTATAAACCTTTATACTCACCTTTATAAATATCACCATTTTCATACATCTTATCAAAAATCTTTTGAACTATCCTCTCATGATTGGGATCAGTTGTTCTAACAAACTTATCATAAGACGTATTCATAACGTCCCAAATTCTTTTTATTTCACTTGCAACATTATCCACAAACTCTTTTGGTGTAACACCTTTTTCTTTAGCTTTTAACTCTATTTTCTCGCCATGCTCATCCGTTCCGGTTTGAAAATATACGTCATAGCCTTTTTGTCTTTTATACCTTGCAATTGCATCTGCTAAAACTATTTCATAAGTATTTCCAATGTGAGGCTTACCAGATGTATAAGCAATGGCAGTTGTAATATAATATTTTTTCTTATCCATTTTATTCACTCTCCTTATAAATTCTGTTATTTCTATAATTTTTGATTATCACTTTAGATGGTTCACATAGGTTTTCTGGTAAATTATCTAAATCATAAAACTTATAATCAACATGCTCTAAAGAATCACCCAAATCTATTTTGCCAGTAAAAATATCGGATACCAAACCAATTGTTAAAAAGTGTGCATACTTATTAATATCATCATTAACAGATATTATTTTTAAGTTACTTACGTCTAAATTAACTTCTTTTTTTACTTTTCTTTTGGCTGCTTCTATAATAGTCTCACCATACCTTACTTTGCCTGCTGGAAGCGTCCAAGTGCCTTCCAAGTGCATATTACTATCAGCGAGTTTAGCATCACTATTTCTTAAAATAAGTAAGACTTTACCATCATTATTTATAAGCATAACCCCAAGCCCAACTCCGGGCATTTTACTTTTGTCCATAACCATCACCTCTTTTTATTAAAAAAAGCCATTCCATCCATAAGGACGAAACAGCTCGCGGTACCACCTTAATTCATACAAAATTTATGTATGCACTTAAAAATCCTTAACGCGGACATACGTTTTAACCTATTAGATTAAAAAGCTCCAAAAGCCATCTATATGAAATACTTACCATGCATGCTTTCACCTTCCATGCTCTCTTTTAATGGTTTTTTTATCATACTTTCTTTTTTCATTGCTTTTTAAAACAAGTAAATTATACCATATTATTTATTATGTAGCAACAACTTTATTTTATTACAAAGTCTTTTTCGTTGCAATAATATAGCACTACCTTATCCTTCTTGTTTCAAGTTAGTAATTTCGTTTTCCGGTAGACCCGTTAACTCACTAATTGTTTTTACATCCATATTTTTGTTTAACATATTAAGCGCTATTTCTTTTTTTGATTCAATCTTCCCCACGAGCTTTCCTTCTTTAATTCCTTCCTTAATTCCTTCTTTTTTACCCGCAGCATGTCCATCCGTCATTGCATACGCTCTTATCTGGTCCCTTATAAACGCTTCTTGCTCTTCTTTTAAATAGATCCCTTGCATCTCTTCTTCTTTGGGTAACTTACTTATCTTTTTTGCCACAGACTCCATCTCCTTACTTCCTTTACTTATCTTCCTTAACTCTTCTTTATTATCAGTTGTCATTATTAGTAACTCTTTTTCAAACTTCGTTAACTCTTCTTTATTATAATACTTTTGCCTTACTCTTTTCAAGTTTACATAATATATTTCTGTATCCGTTACCCTCATGTAATCACTTCTTATTAGGTGTCTTTCCGGATCCATCATCTTAAACTTTATAATCACTCTTTCATCAAACATATCAAAATTATTAAAGTTTATTTGCATTACTTTCTTTTCTTCAGCAAACCTCTCTTTTTTTGATATCATTCCTTCTTTTAACTTCGTTACATACCTATCATTTTTATTAAATAATCCTTCATAATAATACTTATTCATCTCTAAGTTTATTATATTATTTTCAAGTTCTATTAACAAATCTGTTATTTTTCCCTTTTCTTCTATTTCTTCTTTCGTAAGCTCACTATTTTTAAATACAAGGTTTCTTTTTATGCATTCTTTATCAATCTTTGTAATACCTTCTATTATATCTACTAAGTAATCCTCACAGCTTTTATCTTGTAATACACTTTTAAATACTACATCACTCATCATTGTTATAACTTTATTTTTTCTAGTAACATTTCTTTTCCTCCTTATATGAGGCATACTAGCATATTAAAAAAACTATTGCAAATTACAAAAACGGGTGTTTTTATAAGATTTTTCATACAAAAAAACGACTTTTCTTTAGAGAAAAATCGCTTTTTTGAACCTCTTTTTTTACCAAAATATACCATTCGCACAAATTTCATTTTTTTTAAATTTCATCATTCATTATTTTTCCTATAGCATAAGAAACACCATCTTCTTCACATGATTTGGTTATAAAATCAGCTTTGTTTTTTAAATCAATCATCCCATTTTCTACCGCAACGTTTAAACCTTTATCAAAAAACATGGATAAATCATTCAAATCATCACCAATTCTTACACTATCTTCTAAATTAATATTTAAATAATTAAGTAGGTTTAATACTGCTTTTCCTTTATTTACGTTTTTACTTGTTATATCTATCCATATATTATCGTTTGTTATATAAGAATCATCATATAACGACCTACTCTTATTCGTAATTTTAATGTCATTTATTTTTATTACCTCATCAATTATCTTTTTTATTACTTCTTTATCTTTATTTGATATCGTTATTTGGCAAATTACATTATTATCATAAAAATCTTTCGTTATGTCCTTAATTAGTATTTCGTTTTCATATAATTTTTTGTTTACGTACGTATTATTCTTTGTTCCTATAATAAACCTTGATTCGTGTTTATTAGCAATATCAAACACTTTTTTTACTAAATAAAACGGAATTTTTTCAATAGAAATTACTTTATCATTTTCATAATCATAAGTAACAGCACCATTATTACATATTATATATTTACTTGCTTTTACCTTTGTAGAAATATTTTTAGTGTATAAAATAGTTCTTCCACTTACTAATACAAACAAATTTTCTTTATCAACGTATTTTTTTATATACTTAACATTCTTATTTGATACAACGCCTTCAATTGCAAGTGTCCTATCAATATCTGAAAATATAATTTTTTTCATAACAACTCCTTTTTTTAAATAAACCAATTACTTTTCTTTTTTATTATCATGGAAAGCAAATTACTTAATAATTTAAATAACCTGGTTGATACATACATAAGTGGTAATAACACAAGCAAGGAATTAGGTGTCAACCAAACAAGAGAAAAGATGCTTCTTCCAATAGGTGTTAAAATCATTAAAAGAAAAGATGCAACAATTAATGATAAAAGTAATTTTCTAAGCAAATTAAGTGGTTTACTTATTCTATATATAAGAAGTATTGCTGTATAAGCGGTTATTATAACGGCACAAGTTGAAGTTTCTTCATTAGGTATTTTAAGAATACTTGCAACAAAAACAAGGAGTAAAACATTTACAACCGTAGTTATTCCACTTGGTATAGCTTTACTTATTACGTTTATGAAAAACTTACCCTTAATTCTTGATTCATTTGGTTCCAATGCTAAAATAAATGCTGGTATTCCAATTGTTAAGCCATTTATTAAAGTCATTTGTATTGGAATAAATGGATAAGTATAATTAATAAATAAGAACAATACCGCAAGAAGTGATGCATATATCGTTTTGGATAAGAACAGTGTTGCTGATCTTTCCACGTTATTAATCGTTCTTCTTCCTTCTTTTACAACTTCTGGCATCGAATCAAAGTTATTATCTAACAAAACTAATTCTGCAACATTTCTTGCGGCATCAGAACCATCATTCATCGCAACACCAAAGTCAGATTCTTTTAAAGCTAGTACATCGTTTACCCCGTCTCCAGTCATCGCAACTACGTGTCCATTATTTTTAAGAGCACTTATAAGCATTCTTTTTTGGTCTGGCTTTACACGTCCAAAAATTGTATTTTCTTCAACTACTAAATTAAGATTTGTATCTAAAGTTATCTTGCTTGCATCAAATACTCCTTCAACCTTAATACCGACCGCACTAGCAACACTTCTTACCGTTGATACGCTATCTCCTGAAATTATCTTTAAACCAACGTCGTTATCAGAAAAATACCGTAGGGTTTTAACTGCTTCTTTTCTTATTTTATCTCTTATTAAAATAAACGCCAAAGCATCTATGTTGTTTGGTACTTCGTTTTCTTTAATCACATCAGTTTTAATAAGTACTAAAATTCTATTTTCCTTTGATAATTCTTCTATTCTTCTTTTATGTCTTCTCAATTTATCTTTCAAGATAAACTCTGGTGCTCCCATTATGTAGGATTCGTTTTTTAAGACAACTCCAGAATATTTTCTATCTGATGAAAACGGTATTGTTTTTATCGCCTTAATACTAGAGGTATTACCATACTTATCATTAATGGCTCTAAAAGTAGGATTTTTATCATCAAGGTTAGTAGATATTATTTCTAAGGCTTCATCAATTTCGTTAACCGTGTGTGCATCAAGTGGTAAAACATCAACCACTTCCATTTTCCCTTCCGTAATAGTACCAGTTTTATCTAAGCATAAGGTATCTACTCTAGCAAGTGTTTCTAACGCATATAAATCTTGGACTAACACATTATGCTTAGAAAGTCTTAAAACACTAATTGCAAGTACGGTTGAAACAAGTAAAATTAAACCTTCTGGTATCATGGCAATTAACGCTGCAACAACACTTGTAACAGCGTTTTGCGTTGTGTTACCATCTATAGAAAATTGCCTTAATAAAAGAAGTATTCCAATTGGAACAAGCGCGATTGATACGTATTTTACGATTCTATTTAAAGAACGCATTATCTCAGAATTCACTTCTTTTTTCATTTGCTTTGCATCATGTGAAATAACCGACGTATAATTATCTAAACCAACGTGAATTACCCTTGCTTTAACACTTCCACTTACTATAAAACTTCCAGAAAGAAGAGTATCCCCTTCCTTTTTAAAAATCGTCTTAGCCTCTCCGGTGATAAACGATTCATTAACCTCACACTCGCCAGTTACTATTTTAGAATCCGTAACTATTTGGTTTCCTAACTCATATATTATTAAATCATCTAAAACTATGTTATCAATATGTATTTCCTTTAGCATTCCATCCCTAATAACCTTTGCCTTGGATGATGAAATAACCGATAGTTTATCAACGATTTTTTTAGCTCTTATCTCCTGAATTGTGCTAATTAAGGTATTACATATTACAACGCCTAAAAATAAAAGGTTTTTATAAGAACCAACAAGTACTATTGCAACACCTAACGCAATATTTATAAAATTAAATAAAGTACACGTATTTTCAACTAAGATTTGCTTAATACTTTTACTAGGTGTTGTAGTATCATAATTTACTTTTCCATCTTTAATTCTTTTACTTACCTCTTCTTTAGTTAAACCTATTTTATTATTCAACCTCATCACTTGCTTTCTATCTTATATGTTTATTATACCATTATTTACCAAAATTAAATAACATAAACAAAAAAAGACAATAATTTGTGTTATCTTTTCAAAGTTTACCTAATTTTTTGCTAACACAATAGATTAAAAAAATAACGATGTTACTCGTTATTTTTTACGTATTTTTCATATAAATCAAATTCGCTTGTTTTTAAATTAGTTTTAGATAAATCTTCTAGCATTTTCTTTTGCTTTCTATCTAGTTTAGTTGGCGTTATAACTTTTAATATTACGTATAAATCACCAGTTCCACGCCTTGCCGGGCTCTTAAGACCTTTACCTTTAATCCTATGCCTTTCACCTGATTGACTACCAGCAGGCACACTTAATATAACGTTACCATCAAGGGTTGGGACTTCTTTTTTACATCCTAATGTAGCTTCCGTAATAGTAAGTGGTAAAGTAATAAACAAATCATTATCATTTCTTCTAAATAGCGGATGATCTTTTACTTTTATTTCTATATACACATCCCCGTTTGGTCCACCATTTTCACCCGCTGGTCCTTTACCTGCTACCCTTAAATGATCTCCGGTATCAACACCTGCTGGAACTTTTACGATGATGTTTTTCTTAACTTTCTTCTTACCAGTTCCCTTACACGCTGAACACTTTGTTGTGTATACCTCACCAGTACCATTACACCTTGGACAAGTTCTTTGCGTAATAAACGAACCAAGTAAGCTTCTTTGTTGTTCTTTTATATAACCGGAACCATTACAATCAGGACATGTTTTAACGCCGGTTCCCCCGTGTCCATTACACTCATCACATTTATCCATTATGTCAAGAGCTATCGTAGTTTGAGTTCCAAAAGCAGCTTCCTCAAAACTCATTTCAAAAACTACGTTTAAATCTGGACCTTTTTCTTTTCTAGCAGTTTTTCTTCCGCCGCCACCAAAAAACGACGAACCAGAAAAACCGAATCCAGCTCCAAAAATATCTCTTAAAATATCAGATGCATCAAAGTCTTCAAATCCAGAGAAGCCAGTGCCAAAACCTCCGTTTTGATCAAAAGCAGCGTGTCCAAATTGATCATACCTACTTCTTTTTTCTTTATCCGATAACACCGAATACGCTTCTTGAGCCTCTTTAAACTTTTCAGCGGCATTAGGTTCTTTTGAAACGTCCGGGTGATACTTTTTAGCTAACTTTCTAAAAGCACTTTTAATTTCGGCATCAGTAGCATTTTTAGAAACACCAAGTACCTCATAATAGTCTTTCTTCATGCTTCATACCTCCTAACTATTATATATTACCATAAATTTATCTAGAAGTTCATTAAAATACTTAATACTTTCTTCTATTATCTTAGTATCATTAAGATCAAAACCTATGGTTTTTAACTCATCAAGCGGGAGCATTCTAGAGCCAAGTTTAAGAAAATTTAAATATTTATTTAAAAACGTTTTATCACCACTTATTATTTTCTTTGCAACATAACATGCCGTACATGCGCCTACCGAGTACTTATAATAATAAAACGGTGTATAAAAATGTGGGATTCTGCACCAATTATATTTTAAATAAATAGAATCATTTACTATGGAACCATTATGCTTTTTAACAATCTTACCATATATATCATTAAAACCATCTTCACTTAAAGCATCACCATTAAACGCTTTTTCATGAACTATTTTCTCAAATACTGAACCCAGTGATAAAGTCCCGAAAAAGTTATCTGAAAAAACTTCTATTATATTATTTAAAGCATGTAACTTAAGATCCTTATCATCGGTGTTATTGATAACGTAATTAGACAAAAGCATTTCGTTGGTAAGCGATGCTACTTCCGCAACTAAAATAGAATACTCTGATAAATGAGGTTTATTATTTTTCTTAGAATAATAAGAATGCATTGCGTGCCCAAGTTCATGTGCAATAGATGATACCGAGTTAAAATCATCATTATAATTTCCTAATACTACGATATCTTTATAAGAATCATTTTGATAGTAACCGGATCTTTTACCTTTATTAGGGTAAAAATCTATGTTCCTGTTTTCAAAAAACGCTTTTATTTGATTAACATATTCATCACCATAAACCGCAAGTGCTTTACAAATCAATTCCTTAGCATCTTCTGGTTTATAAACTTTATTATAATTCTTAACTAATGGTGCTGATAAATCATATGCTTCTAAACTATCAAGTTTCAAAATGTCTTTTCTCATTTTGAAATATTTATGTAAAACGCTTAAATTATCATTTGATACCTTGAGTAAATTATCATAAACATCTTTAGTTACACCATCTGAAAACAAATACATGTCCATCGTAGAGGAATATTTTTTTGCCTTAGCTATCATGGCACTTGCCTTAATGTACGCCTCATAATCAGTTGATATTAAATTAGAAAATTTCATATAAGCCTTTCCTTTTGCTTCAAAGGCCGCTTTTCTTACTTTTCGGTCATTAGACTTTATGTATTTAGAGTAATTTCCATTAGTAAGTTTAACTTCGCTACCTTCCTCATCTTTTATGTAACCAAAATCAACCAACGTATTATTAATAATGTTAAAATTATTTTCAAACCTAGTTGATAAATCTGACAAACCAGATACTAGTATTTCTTCTGATTCACTTAAAACATGAGGTTGATAGCGGTATATCTCTTCTAAATCAAAGGAATACTCTTTTAAATAATCATTTTCTTTGATGTATTTTTTTATTACTTCATAGTCAGTTTTTAATAACTCTGGAGTAGTAAAAGATGATACTTCATCATATTTAGATAATAAATTAAGCACTAAATTATATTTTCTTTGTGACTCTTTATTCTCTAAATCTTCATCATTTTTACAGTTTGCATAAACGTATAAATTTGTAAAAACAACGTCTATTTGTTCTTCTAACCTTAAATAATCATACAAGGTTTTTGCATCCTTAGTAATAATTCCTTTATAATCATTTATTTTTTTTATCAAATTATCTAATTTATCACAATCCAAATTAAACTCATCATCATCTTTGTACATCCTTGATAAATTCCATTTGTATTTTTCATCTATCTTGCTACGAGTTTTTTCTTCCTTAGCCATGTTTCTCCTTATTCAAGCATAAAGTTCTAGACATTGCTAGAACTTTACTACTTTTTTATTTTATTTTTTTTCTTCAAATTCAGCATCAACTACTTCGTCATCATTATCTTTTTTACTATCGCTTGAGTTGTTATTAGCGTTATTTTGAGCATTTTTATTAGCCTCTTCGTATACCTTTGCTCCTAAAGCCATTGCTTTTTCTTTTAACTTTTCGGTAGCAGCTTTAATAGCATCTAAATCATCCTTTGCAAGTTCGTCTTGCAATTCTTTAACTAGTTTTTCTGCTTCTTCTTTTTCTTTACCATCTACTTTGTCACCTAAATCCTTAATGGCCTTTTCGGTTGTAAAGATCATTTGATCAGCATCATTTTTAGCGTCTGCTAAAGCCTTTTTCTTATCGTCTTCAGCCTTGTTTTCTTCAGCTTCCTTACGCATCTTTTCAATTTCTTCATCAGTTAAGTTGGTTGATGAGGTAATCGTTATAGCTTGCTCTTTACCAGTTCCTAAATCCTTTGCTTTAACGTTTACGATACCATTTGCGTCAATGTCAAAGGTAACTTCGATTTGAGGAACTCCTCTTGGAGCTGGAGGAATGTTAGTTAACTGGAACCTTCCTAAAGTCTTATTATCAGACGCCATTGGTCTTTCACCTTGAAGTACGTGTATGTCAACGGCCGGTTGGTTATCAGCAGCAGTTGAGAATACTTGTGATTTAGACGTTGGTATCGTTGTGTTTCTTTCGATTAAAGTAGTCATAACGTTACCCATTGTCTCTATTCCAAGAGAAAGTGGTGTAACATCAAGAAGTACGATGTCGTTAACGTCACCCGTTAATACTCCACCTTGTATTGCGGCACCCATAGCAACAACCTCGTCTGGATTAACTCCTTTAGAAGGTTCTTTACCAAGTTCTTTTTTAATTAATTCTTGTACTTTTGGAATACGAGTAGATCCACCGACTAATAATACTTTATCAATGTCACTAGCCTTAAGGTTAGCATCTTTAAGAGCCTTTCTAACTGGTTCTAGAGTTGATTCAGTTAAATCATCCGTTAATTGTTCAAATTTAGCCCTTGTTAAAGTTGTTTCAAAGTTAATAACGCCATCTTTACCTTGTGCTAAGAATGGTAATGATATTTGAGTTGTTGTCATACCAGATAAATCCTTCTTAGCTTTTTCTGCAGCATCTTGTAATCTTTGCATAGCCATCTTATCAGAAGATAAGTCCATATCATGTTCTTTTTTAATTTCTTCAACTAAATAATCAACTATTCTAGCGTCATAATCATCTCCACCTAAGTGATTGTTACCAGAAGTTGATTTAACTTCAAACACACCATCACCTAACTCTAGGATAGATACGTCAAACGTTCCGCCACCTAAGTCGTATACCAAAATGGTTTGAGATTGTTCTTGTTTGTCAAGACCATATGCAAGTGATGCAGCGGTTGGTTCGTTTATGATACGTTCAACTTCTAAGCCGGCAATCTTACCTGCGTTTTTAGTAGCTTGTCTTTGAGCATCATTAAAATATGCAGGAACCGTAATAACGGCTTTCGTTACTTTTTCTCCTAAATAACTTTCAGCAGTTTCCTTTAAATCACTTAAAATCATCGCTGAAACTTCTTCTGGAGTATATTCCTTTCCGTTCGCTTTAACTTTCTTATCAGTACCCATTAATCTTTTTATAGACCTTATGGTATCTGGGTTAATAACCATTTGTCTTTTAGCAGCACCACCGACAATTGTTTTACCATCTTTAAACGCAACAACTGATGGTGTTGTTCTTTCTCCTTCTTTATTAGCTATTACCTTAGCTTCGCCACCTTCATATACAGCAACACATGAGTTTGTTGTACCTAAGTCAATTCCTATTGTTTTACTCATAATCTATCATCCTTTCTTACTTTTTATTTACCTTAACCATCGCTGGTCTTATAACTTTATCCTTTAAGGTATAACCTTTTTGAAGTACTTCTAATATAGCATCTTCATCGGCTTTTTCATCACATTCGGTTATAACAGCATGATGTAAGTTTGCATCAAACTTCTTGCCCAAAGATTCAATTTCTTTAACGCCATATTTATTTAAGGCATTAATTAATGAGGTGTAAACCATTTTCATACCATCTAATAATTTTTGATCGGTACTCTCTACTTTTAAAGCCCTCTCAAAATTATCCAAAGTTGGTAATATTTCTAACACTATTCCTTCGTTAGCAAACTTAAGTAGTTTTTCTACTTCCTCATCTTTTCTTTTACGATAATTAATCAAATCTGCCTTCGCCCTTAAGGCTTCCTCTTGAGCGTCTTTCATTTGTTTGTTTATCGCTTCTATTTCTTCGTTGGTAATTTTAACTTCTTGTTTTTCTTCGTTTGTTATTTTTTCGTTTTCTTCTTTATTTTCTTTATGTTCTTTTTTTTCAATTTTATTCTCAATTTCTTCTTTCATAATCTACCTTTCTATGTTATGCTTTAAAAAGTCAAGTAACGTAACAACCTTTTCATAATCCATCCTTTTTGGTCCTACGATTGCGATTGTCCCTTCTTCACCATTAACAACATACCTTGTTTTTATTACCGAAACATCATCATCAAAGTTATTCTCATGACCAATGTACACACTAATATCATTATTATCTGCTTCTATTTTCTTTACCATTGACTCATCATCAAACTTATTTAATATTTCCTTAACCTTTTTAACGTTATCAAATTCTCTATAATCCAATAATTTAGTTCTTCCTGCCATATGCATATGACTCTTATAGGAAAACTCATTAAAAGCGTTATAAAATGCTTGATACAATGCCTCATGGGATTTAACATAATTTCCGATTATTGGTTTAATTTCAAATTCTAATTTGCTTGACACCTCATCTAAAGGCGTTCCAACAAGAAGCTTATTAATTAATTCAACTACCTTTTTAACCTCGGAAGGTAAGACGTTATCACCGACGTTTAACTCTTTATGTTCAACGTGTCCCTTATCTGTTATCACAATGGCTACAACCCGTTTATCATCAAGTGGAACAACTTGAACTTCCTTTAGTTTATTTTCACTACTAGATGCACCTAAAACAACCGATGTACAATTTGTTATTTCTGATATTATTTCCATGCTCTTTGTTATCGCATCAGATAATACCAACTGCTTATTATCAAATATTCTTTGTAGTTTAAGTACGTCCTCACCAGTCATCTTTTTCGGTTCCATTAAATTATCAACATAATAACGGTATCCTTTTTCACTAGGCACCCGTCCACTAGAGGTATGTGTTTTTTCCAAAAAACCCATCTCCTCTAAACTGGCCATCTCGTTTCTTATGGTCGCCGATGAACAATCAAGTTCTTTACAAAGCCCACTAGATCCTACCGGAGAAGCTTGTTTAATATATTCTTCTACAATTAATCTTAAGATTTTATTTTGCCGCTTACTAAGCAAATGTCTCACCTTCTTTTCTTGTAGTCTGTCACTATTATAATATGTAATATTAGCAATGTCAATACATGAGTGCTAAAAAATAATTAAAATTTATTAAAAAAAAGCTTACGTAAGTAAGTTTTTCATATAAATCATTATTACTTTATAAAACTAAATACCTTATCTATTCCAATTATATAAATAACTAATGCCGCTATATCCAAAACTAAAAGAATAGATAGTAAAACAATTAAAGGCACCTTATTTTTCTTTTTTTCTTCTTTAGACAAAGTCTCACTTGCACCATCACTTGTGGTATCTTGTTTATCTTTCTTTGAAGTATCACTTGCCTTATCATCTTTTTCTTCTTCAATTATATTATCATCGTTTTCTTTTTTTTCATCTTGTTTAGTACTAAGAACGTCTTCTAATATAACGTCTGGAGTATTATTTTCGTTTGCTTTTGGAGTTTCTTTCTCATCTATAATTTCTTCTATTACTTCTTCTTTATTATCCATAGCACGCCTCCTTATTATATAATAAATTATACCCTAAACAAATTATTTATTCAAGGCATAAGTATCAAGTAATAACAAAATAACTTCATTTGATACAAATAGTTTATCAGGCGAGATAAAAACATTTTTACCATTTTCTTTTAAAATTCCTTTTAAAACCAAGTCTTTATACTTAAACGCATCACCAAAAGATAAACCATATTTACGTTTAAAATCATTTTTATTTATCCCGTTTATAATTCTTAAGTTTAACATAACCTCATCTTTTATAAGTTCCTCTTTAGTTAAAAACTCCTCATAAACCATGGTTTTACCATTTATATAATTAAAAACACTCTTGGTATTATCATACCTTTTATTATTAATAAAGCCTGATGCTCCAGCTCCAAAACCATAATAATTACCATTTTTCCAATAATTTATATTATGCTTAGATTCATATCCTTCTTTTGAAAAGTTACTAAGTTCGTAATGACTATATCCACTCTTTGTTAATTTATTTATTATCATGTTATACATTTTACTTTGTAAATCATCACTTAATTCTTGATGTTTATCAATTTTTATTTTGGTGTGATCCTCTATCATTAACGCATACGAACTTACGTGGGTAACATCTAATTTAATTATGTTTTTTAAATCATTATTTAAAGCATCCATACTCTCGTTTGGTAGTGCGTACATTAAATCAACATTAATGTTATCGAAGTACGTTTTAGATAAATTAACTTTTTTTAGCATCAGTTCTTTATCAATTATTCTATTTAATATTTTTTCATACTTTTTATTAAAGCTTTGAATCCCTATGCTTAACCTGTTAACTCTGTTTTCTTTTAAAAAAGATAGTAACTCTTCTGTTATATCCTCAAAGTTACATTCAAAAGTAAATTCATAATCATTTGATAACTTAAAAGTTTTTAATATTATAAATAGCTTTTTTAAATTATTTAAAGAAAGGCAACTAGGTGTTCCACCACCGATATATAAAGTATCTAACGCCTCACCTTTATAATTAGTTTTTATCTCATTATCTAAAGCATCTAAATATTTCTTTACAACCTTCTCATCATAATAATTCTTACAAAAATCACAGTAAGAACATATTTTCGTGCAAAAAGGCACGTGAATGTAACAACTTTTTATTTTATTATCTTTTTTTGGAACCAGTAAACTTACCATCTTCATCCTTCGTGTATTCATTTAGAATACTTGATGTTTTACCTCCTAAAACATTACCGTTCATCTTGTTTTTTTGGTTGTAAATTTTTATTTCGTCAATCACAAAGTCGGCGTCCGCACCATATATTTCTCTTATTACTTCCTCGTTACTCAAAAGTCTTCCAACCGTTGAAGATGGTATTTTATATTTTGCTTCTATTTGACTTTGATTTAACCCGCTGAATAACGCTTCAATACAAATTTTTGTCTTAATTTTTCTTTCTTCGATTTGTCTTTTGCTTAACATAATAAATCTCCCTTTAATCATCTACTTTTAAAACTGATAAAAACGCTTCTTGAGGAATGTCTACGTTTCCTACTTTTTTCATTCTTTTTTTACCTTCTTTTTGCTTTTCTAAAAGCTTTCTTTTACGGGATATATCACCACCGTAACATTTAGCTAACACGTCTTTTTTCATCGCTTTAATATCAGTTCTTGCAATTACTTTGGTTCCTATTACCGCCTGGATTGGGACCTCAAATAATTGTCTTGGAATAAGTTTTTTTAAGTTTTCTACTATCTTTTTACCACGTGTGTACGCAAAGTCTTTATGAACAATCGTAGATAAAGCATCAACCTCTACTTTGTTCATTAAAATATCCATCTTAACTAAATTACTTGTTTTATAACCATATAATTCATAATCAAAAGAAGCATAACCCTTGGTAAAGCTTTTTAGCTTATCAAAAAAATCATAAACAACTTCCGATAAAGGCATGTAGTATAAAATGTTTACCCGGTTTTCATTTACGTACTCTAAATTTATGTACTCTCCTCTTTTTTCTTTACAAAGCTCCATTACAGAACCAATATACTCACTTGGAACAAAAATATTTGCTTTTATAATAGGCTCTTTAATTTCTTTTATTTTTGAACTATCTGGCATATCACTTGGGTTATCAATGTATAACACCTCACCATTTGTTTTAGTAACCTCATAAACAACCGATGGACTAGTTGCAATTATGTCTATTTTAAATTCTCTTTCGATTCGCTCTTCGGTTACATCCATGTGAAGCATTCCCAAAAAACCACACCTAAATCCAAAACCTAAAGCGGTAGAAGTATCAGCTTCAAACGAAAGTGATGCATCATTTAACTTTAGTTTTTCTAAAGCATCTTTTAAATCATTATAACGATTGGATTCGGTTGGATATAGTCCGCAGTAAACCATTGGTTTTATGTGTTTATAACCTGGCAAAGCATCTCCCGGATTTTTCAAAAGCGTTATGGTATCTCCTACTTTTACGTCACTTACGCTTTTAATGGACGCGCATAAATACCCTACTTCACCCGCTTTTAATTCGTCTTTTTCTTTTACGCTTGGTGTATGAATGCCAAGGGCAGTTACCTCATAAGTGCTATCTTCACCAATCATCTTTATTTTATCACCTATTTTAACACTTCCGTTTACAACCCGCATCCATATTACCGCTCCACGATAAGAATCATAAACACTATCAAATATTAAAGCTTGTAATTTATCATCAACACTTCCTTTAGGCGCTGGAATTCTATTTATAATAGCATCTAATAACTCATCTATTCCATCACCCGTCTTAGCACTTGTTAATATTATTTCATCCTCATTAAATCCAAACGTATCTTTTATTTCTTTTTTTACCTTACTTACGTTCGCACTAGGTAAATCTATTTTATTAATAACAGGTATTATCGTAAGATTATTATCAAGTGCAAGATAAAGGTTTGCAATCGTTTGAGCTTCTATTCCTTGAGATGCATCAACTATTAATATAGCACCCTCACAAGCTGCTAGTGACCTTGATACCTCATAAGAAAAATCCACGTGTCCTGGAGTATCAATTAAGTTAAGTAAATACTCAGTATCATCTTTTTTATAAGTAAAAGATGCCGCATTTAACTTTATCGTTATCCCACGTTCACGCTCTAGGTCCATCGAGTCTAAAAGTTGGTCTTTTGCTTCCCTTTTAGATACCGCACCAGTTTTTTCTAAAATCCTATCTGCAAGCGTTGACTTACCATGATCAATATGCGCAATTATACTAAAGTTTCTTATGTTTTTCATATCCATAGTAATCACCTAAATAGTATTATATCAAATAAATAATAAAAAGTCTTATTTAACTAAGACTTTTTGCATTTCCTTTTTTTTCTAAATATTTATCTATGTTATCATCCACATAAGAAAATCTTAAATCATCTACATTACGTTTTAATTCATCTATATTTATATTAAGCTTATCTTTATGTAATTCGCAAAACAAAACATAATTATCTAAAGATCCAAAAATTTCATTAATTAAATTAACGTCTTTCATAAAATATAATATTTTAGCTATATATATTTTGTCTTTTAATGCTATTATTGCTTTTAATAATTCATCTTTATTTTCTTTACTTAAGTTTTTTACATTACGAGTAAAATAATAAATATATTCTACGTTCTTTGTTTCTACTATTGCATTTACTAACATATTTATATTATCTTTATTTAAATTCTTTACTCTGCAGGCAAAGTTATAAATATATTCAGCATTTTTTGTTTCTATCATTGCTTTTGTTAAATCATCTTTATTTTCTTTACTTAAGTTTTCTACATCACAAGCAAAGTTATAAATATATATAGCTTTTGTTGTTTCTGATATTAATTTTAATTCTATTATTGTTTTTGTTAATATATCTATATTATCACTACTTAAATTATTTACATATCTCGCAAATTTATAAATATATTCAGGATTTTTTGTTGCTACTATTGCATTTACTAACATATCTATATTATCTTTATTTAAATTCTTTACTATATAGGCAAAATAATGAATAAATCCAGCATCTTTTGTTTTCACTATTGCTTTTGTTAAATCATCTTTATTTTCTTTACTTAAGTTTTCTACATCACAAGCAAATTTATAAATATATTCAGCATTTTTTGTTTCTACTATTGCTTTTATCAAATCATCTTTATTTTCTTTACTTAAGTTTTTTGCATCACAAGCAAAATTATAAATAAAAAATGCATATTTAGTTTCCATTATTGCTTTTACTAATGCATCAATGTTTTCTTTGCTCAATCCTTCTACATCATAAGCAGAGTAACAAATATATTGGGCATTTTTTGTTTCTACTACTGCTTTTATTAACATATCTATATTATCTTTGCTTAAATTCTTTACATTCTTTGCAAAATCATGAATAAATCCAACATCTTTTGTTTTCACTATTGCTTTTGTTAAACTATCTATATTATCTTTGCTCAATCCTTCTACATCATAAGCAAATTTACAAAGAAAAAATGCATATTTAGTTTCTATTATTCCTTTTACTAATGCATCAATGTTTTCTTTGCTTAAATTCTTTACATTCTTTGCAAAGTTATAAATACTTTCTGCATCTTTATTTTTTACTACACTTTTTACTAAAGTGTCAATTATTTCTTTGTTTAATTTTTTTTCATTATTAATAAAATTACAAATACTATCTTCTGTTTTCGTTAATACAACTAAATTAATTAAAGAATCCATTTGATTTTTACTTATATATTTTATGTAATCATTAATAAACTGCATGACTTCTTTAGTATCATAATTTCCTAAATATTTATTGTATTTTTTTAAGCATTTATTTACATTATTTTCTATGATTTTTTCTATAATTATGTTTTTCATATTTTCCTCCAGCTAAAGATGATTATATATATTATACTTATATGTACTTATTAGTCAACGAATAATAAAAAGTCTTATTTACCGTAAGACTTTTTATTATCATTATTCTTTTCTTTTGAATCTTTGTACTCGTTTATATCATTTTTTGAATCTTTATCTAAAGTTGCTTTATATGCTTTTATTATTCTTTCTAATAATTCTTTGTCAAAATTACCCATTTTAATTTTTTCCCTTCTTAAATTATGTTTGTTATAATAGCACAAACTTATATTTACGTCAATTATTCAAAGTAATTAAGCATCATGGCTTTTTTAACTTCTTTTAAAGTTTCCTGTGCTTTTTGTCTTGCCTTAATCGTTCCTTTTTTTAGTATTTCGTATACTTTTTCTGGACTTTTAGCAAGTTCTTCTCTTCTTTTTCTTATTGGAGCTAGTTCATCTTCAATAACATCATTTAAGAATCTTTTTATCTTCATATCACCTAGACCACCGCGTCTATAATGGTCTTTTAACTCATCTAGGTTTTTATATTCTGGTAAATACTTTTCAAATGAATCCTTCTTGCAAAACACATCAAGATAAGTAAATACAACATTTCCTTCTACTTTACCTGGATCTTCTACTTTTATGTGATTTGGGTCAGTATACATACTAAATACTTTTTTCTTAACTTCTTCTTTAGAATCTTTTAGGTATATGCAGTTACCAAGTGACTTAGACATTTTTGCGTTACCATCTATTCCAACAAGTCTTCTTGCGTTTTCGTTTTCTGGTAATAATGCATCAGGTTCTACTAAAGTATCTCCATAAATTGAGTTAAACTTTCTTACTATTTCTCTTGCTTGCTCTAGCATTGGTAATTGATCATCCCCAACCGGCACTATGTTTGCTTTAAAAGCTGTTATATCCGCTGTTTGAGATACTGGATAAGTAAAGAATCCGGCTGGAATACTTTCTTCAAATCCCCTTAGTTTTATTTCTTCTTTAACCGTTGGGTTTCTGTGCAATCTTGATATTGTTACTAAGTTCATGTAGTAAAACGTAAGTTCTGTTAGCTCTGGTACTTCTGATTGAATAAAAATATTTACTTTTTCTGGATCAAGTCCGCATGCTAAATAATCTAACGCAACTTCTAATACGTTATCTTTTACCTTTTTTGGATTATCAAAGTTATCTGTTAGTGCTTGTGCGTCTGCTAAAAAGACGTACATCTCATCATAATTTCCTTCGTTTTGTAATTTTACTCTGTTTTTTAATGATCCAACATAGTGCCCTATATGTAAAGGACCAGTTGGTCTATCTCCTGTTAATATAATATTTCCCATAATTTAGTTTCCTTTCTTAATTTATATTTTATTTTTTAGTTAATAATGCGTGCACCATCGTTTATACAACATTTTATCAAGCTCCTTATATAATTAAAAAAACTCCTATCCTTTTAGGATAAGAGCTTTATTCTTACTTTTAATGCCACCTAAATACGTACCATCATACATATGTTACAAGGTAACGGGTAACAAACCGTGATAGCCTACTTACTTTCGGTATCCACTTAGAAGTCCATTTACTAAAACTCATATATAACTTTACACCAAACAGTTACTCTCTTTAATACTTGTTTTAGCTACTACTCTTCTTCATTGCTTTTAAATATATTTAAATTATATATAAATTAACCTACTTTGTCAAATCACGCTTCAAGCGTTTTACGCAAGACTCAAAATCTCCTTTAACTATGTTAGTAGACTCAGCGATCATTAAGTTTATTGGTTTATCAAAATCTTCAACGTTATAACCATCGCTATCTTTATATCCTATTTTTCTAATCATGCTTCTATCATCATCCATATAACCATATAATAACTTACCTAAAGCATAACCATAACCAAGTTCAAAAGCGGTTCCATCATCCATCGTTTGTCCTCTAAAGTTATTTAAATTTGCAACTATTATATCACTTTCGTTTATTAATCCTACGTTACCTTTAAATATCAAGTTAGAACTACTAAATGTGTTATCCAAAGGATAAAGCCCCATAAATCCATACAACTTACATATTTCTTTATATTTATTTCCAATTTTTATTGCATCATCTTTAAATACGTCAAAGCCCGCAATATAAATCTTTTTATTTTTGTTATTATCCATTGTTTTTCGCACCTTTCTTTAGATGCGTATATTATAACATTTATGTTATTCATTTACAACGTTATTAATGCCTCCAAACACCTTGTTCATCGTCCATTTAAAACCTTCGGCAAACGCTTTAGACGTAAAAAGACCAAAAGATGAAACGGTATTATCATAATCCTTTTGCATGTTAATAACATAATTTTCTACTTTTATTTCTTCTCCGTTTTTTACATCTTCTTCAAATCTTTTTATACTTTCTTCTGTAAGGGATGTTTTTTTATTATTTAAATCTTCATAATAGCCACCGGCTTGGGCAAAATATAATACCAAAAAGCTAAAAAATAAAAGCCATATAAAACCATGAAATAACTTTTTATAGCTAATCATATGACACCATTTATGTATTGCAAAATAGATTCTTTTAATACTTCTACCGTGTTTAAAACTTCTTCTTTAGTATTATCTTTCCCGCCGACTTCAATTAAAAATACGTTTTCAGATACATCTTGATTATAAATGCCATTATATCCTTTGCCACCGTGATAAACAATTCCCCTTGATATATTTGGTACTTTGCTTTTTATTATTTCATTTAGTTTTTCAGCGTTTTTCTTGTTATTTTGACTACCGGGATTATCCGTTCCAACAACGAATAATACCTTGGCATAATTTTTACCATCATGCGTTAAAGTACTTATTTTTTTTGATACGGAATCTCTATGAATATCAAAAAAATATTTAATATTAGGATATTTTATCTTTGCTTCGTCTAAATATTTTCTAGAGGCTTTATAAGACATGTAATATTTTAAATTATTAGAATCTAAAAAAGTCTTGATGCTTTGCTCTTCAAAATATGTACTTATGCCAACTTCCTTTAGCTTATCGGTTAAATACTTTGCCGCATCATAAATGCTATAATCAAAATAAGCTTCTGTTTGATGAGTGTTATAAACGTAAACAAGCGGGTTATTAACATCCACCAATAATCCTTCATCTTTTTGTTTATTAACTTTTTTTACTTCCGAATTAACGTTGGCTTTTTTATCATTTAAAGCATTTCTTACGTTTTCGTTTAATAAACCGATTGGGTTATTAATTATTTTATCTACTTTTTTTACAATTTCTTTTTTCATGTTAAAGTCTATGTAATTAACATCTTCTTGCAAAATGGTATTTTTTAGCTGATTATCTTTTAAATATTTTACCATGAACATATATGAAAAAAAGAAAAAGAACGTAAAGATAATTATCTTGAGCCTTTTTTTTCGATTTTTCTTAGACTGTTTTTTAGTTTTAAACCTTTTCATATCATCACCAAATTTAAATTAACACAATTTGATTATTATAATTGTCGAAGCAAAGAAAAAAAGTACTTTAAAAATACTTTTTATTAAATATTATATTTTATGCAAACTATGATTTATTGAATAACTTATTACGTCACTTAACCGTTCAATTATAAAATCTACTTCTTTTGGTGTTACCATAAGATTATACCCAATCGGTGTTAAAACCTCATAAGTTAAGTTCTTTAATTCTACTTCACTTAAAGTACCAACAAGTCCAAAAAGCGTTCTTTTATCCTCTTCGGTTACCTTAACTTCTTTATTTAAATAATTTACCGGTTTATTTATTAATTTAGACGCTTTGTTTTTAGAAAAGTTTTTATTATACGTATAATTTTTAATCATATAATTTATTGTATCCGCAACTATAACCACCGCATCAACAACCGTTGGAACGCCAATTGCAAGAACTGGGATTCCTAAAGTTTCTTTTGATATTTCTTTTCTTTTATTACCTATTCCACTTCCAGGTGCAATTCCAGCGTTTGAAACTTGAATACTTTTATTTACCCTTGATATGGAGCTTGATGCTAAAGCATCTACTAATATTACCATATCTGGTTTAACCTTTTCTACTACTCCATTAATATAATCAAAAGTCTCTATACCAGTAGTTCCGGTAACACCAGGATAAAATGCTGATACCCGTGAAAACTTATCATCAACATCTATTTTCATTTCATAAAAATGATTAGTTACAATTATTCTATCAGTTACAAGCGGTCCTAATGAATCCGGCGTTGATTTTACGTTGCCAAGTCCAATGACCATTGTTTTATAATTCTTCTTATATCCCACTTTATCAAGCATTTTTTTAAATTCTAAAGTAAATAAATCGGCTAATTTTTTCTTGGCATCATCATCTGTTATATCACCAAATTCAAGTGTTAAATAAACGCCAGGCTTTTTTTTGATAACATTTTTATCATCAAGCTCTATCCATGATACTTTTACACCTTCATAATCATAAGTATCACCTTTAAAATTTTCATCTTTTTCCGTTAAATCAATTACCATGTCGGTTCTTATTTCATAATTCTTTATATCTATTTTGTGCATATAATTATCACCCAGTTATATTTTTACCAAAAATAGTAATTATTATTGATTTTTTATATTTTTTTTGATAAACTATAAGAAGTTATAGGACGCCAGGAGGTGAAAAAATGCCAAATATTAAAAGCGCTAAAAAAAGAGTTAAGGTAACTGAAACAAAGCATGAATCAAACATTGGACCTAAGGGTGCCATGAAAAAAGCTGTTAAAAAAGTTGAAAAAGATGCAAGTGTAGAAAACCTAAATACCGCTAACAAAAGAATTGATAAAGCGTTAAACAAAGGAATTATAACTAGCAACAAAGCGTCTCGTTTAAAATCAAGACTAGCTAAAAAAATAAATGAAACGAAGTAATTATACTTCTTTTTTTTATACATTATTGATATAATTAGATATGGTGATGATATGAATATTAAAAAACTTATTAAAACAGCGGTAATCGTAATTATGTTTGTAATGGTAGCATTTCTTATAAAAGACAACTATTACTTAATAACAAATAAAATTGAATATTTGTACAAGAAATACATTGGTCCTGATATAAGGCAAACACTTACCGATAACGAATACCGAAAAAATGAAAACTATGAATACGTGCAAATAGATACAGATACCACTATAAAAAGTAAAAAAGAAGCTAAAAACATGATATATACCTTCCTTGATGCTGGCTGGGAAGAATACATGGTAAAATGTGATCCAGATTACCTAACGTGCGTTGATGACATAAAAGAAATGGTTCAAGATAACACTTATCTTACTGACATAGGTAATTTCGTTCATCCTTTTAATACTTTTGAAAAAGTAAATACTACGTTTACATCAAGTGGTAAAGTAACTTTAAAAAAAGAAAACCGATATAGTGAAAAACAAATAGAAGAAATTAATAAAAAAGTTGATCAGATATTTAATGAAAACTATGATAAAAGTAAAAACGTTCGTGAAAATATAAAAATATTTCATGATTACATAATAAACCATACCAAGTATGACGCAAATAACACGACGGGGGTTTCGTCAATAAACTCAAGTACGGCATACGGTGTGTTATTTGATGGCGTTGGAATATGTAGTGGTTATACCGATGCAATGCAATTATTTTTAGAAAAACTAGGAGTTAAAAATTACCGAGTATCTTCAAGTACCCACATATGGAACTTGGTGTACGTAGAAGGTAAATGGCTCCATTTAGACTTAACTTGGGACGATCCAATAATGAGTGATGGATCTGATGCATTAAATGAGGATTATTTTTTAATTGATACTAATACCTTACTTTCAAAAGAAGATAATGAACATAACTTTGATGAAAGTATTTACATTGAAGCAAAAAAATAAACCCATAATGAAGTGATATGATAAAAGTAGACAAGGAGAAAAACACTCTAGTCTACTTTTTTCTATGCTATGATGATTGTAGGAGGATAAAATAT
>CASEJU010000071.1 GCA_949288335.1 uncultured bacterium
AAACGGTAATTGCATGGTATACCGATAGTGATAATAATGACTTATATGAGTTATATATAGGAGGAGTAGGAGAAATAAAGGCTCCAGTTAATTCATCATATTTGTTTAATAACTTTAATAATGCACAACATATTACTTTTAGTGATTATTTTAACACGATAGATGCTGTTAATATGATTGGTATGTTTGAGGGTAATACTGGTTTATTATCCCTTGATTTATCTAAATTTAACACTAGTAATGTAACTCAATTACATTCTATGTTTGCTCATTGCGAATTAATTGAAAACCTTAATTTATCATCTTTTAACACGTCAAAAGTTACTGATTTTCAAAGGTTATTTACCGCTTGTTATAAGTTAAAAAATTTAAATGTTAAAAGTTTTGATACGCAAAAGTCAACATCGTTTTATAGTACTTTTTCTGATTGTTATTCACTAGTTTCATTAGATATATCTAATTTTAATACGTCAAATGTTGTGGATTTCGGTGGTAACCTTTATGGTATGTTTTATAATTGTAATTCGTTAAGAGAGTTAGATTTATCCAATTTTGATACAGGAAAAGCAAAACGATTCAATGGTATGTTTGCAGGTTGCTCTAGCTTAACTTCTTTGGACTTATCAAGCTTTGATACTTCTAGCGCAACTGATTTTTCGGCGATGTTTTCAGGTTGTACTTCTTTAACAAGTTTGGATTTATCAAACTTTGATACTTCGAAGGTGCAAAACATGAGACGGTTGTTTATGAATTGTTCTAATTTATATGATGTTATTATTTCAAACAAGTTTAACACCGGAAACGTAACAGACATGAACCGTATGTTTTATGGGGCTACGGTTAATCTTGACTTTGTGTATTCCTTAGATACGTTTAATGTAACCGATATGTCATATATGTTCTCATACAGTTTATATAATGAACTAATATTACCTTTTGATACGTCTAACCTTATGAACATGGAAGGTATGTTTATGGCTTGTTATGATTTGATGAATTTAGATTTAACACAATTTTTTACCGGAAATGTTAATAATATGTCTAGGTTGTTTTCCGATTGTAAGCTTTTGGAACACATTGATTTATCAAATTTTGATACAATATATGTAACTGATATGTCATACATGTTTTATGGATGTAGCAGTTTGTTAGGAGAAGCTACTTTTAATAGTAATAAAAAAGAATTTGAATATACCTTTGATATTAGTAATTTAGTAACAAATCAAGTAACTAATATGTCTCATATGTTTGAAAACTGCACAAAATTATATTCGGCAGACTTTACTAATTTTAATACTGATAATGTAGAAGATATGAGCTATATGTTTGCGGGTTGTAACAACTTAATACTTACAGCTGAAAATGGTGGTACGATAAACAGTTCTGAAGATCCTTTTTGGATTAGATTTAGTTTAGATTTTTCTGGTTTAGATACACCAAATTTAACAAACGTATCATACATGTTTGATGGTTGCACTTCTCTTAATATGATTGGTTTAAATAGTATGAAATTTGATAAGGTAACGGAATACGAAAACATGTTTAGAAACACTCCAGAGTTAGAAAGTATATTTGTAGGTAGTTCTTACATTGATTTAGTGAATGAAATAGTAGAACAATCAGGATCATCTGCTAGTGTTGGTACTATTTGACAAAATTAAAATAAACGAATAAAATATAAGTGTTAGTGATGAAGAAATTAAAGTAGTTTATAACTTTCCTTATTAGAGATTACGTGGTTGGTGAAAACGTAAAGGAAGTTATTTAATGAATTACGATTTTGGAGCTAAAGCGTAAAAAAGGCGTTAACTTTAATAAAGAGCTAGATTATAAATCTAGAACAAAGGTGGTACCGTGGACAAATTCGTTCATCCTTTAATTAGGATGAACTTTTTTAATAGAAAGGAGAATTATTATGACTTTGTACGAAGATTTAAAATGGAGAGGATTAGTGCAGGATATTTCAGATGAAAAATTAATTGATAAATTAAACAATGAAAAACTAAGCTTTTATATTGGAACTGATCCAACGGCTGATTCAATGCATATTGGACACTATTCATCATTTTTGATATCAAAAAGACTTGCGAAATATGGTCATAAACCTATTTTACTTGTCGGTGGGGCAACTGGTCTTATCGGCGATCCTAAACCAACGGCGGAAAGGCCGATGATATCAAAAGAAGAAGTTGATTATAATTTTAAAGGATTAAAAAAACAAGCTGAAGAAATATTTGGCTTTGAAGTAGTTAATAATTATGATTGGATTAAAGATATTAACGTAATAGACTTCTTAAGGGATTATGGTAAATATTTTAACGTAAGCTACATGCTTGCTAAAGATAAGGTAAAATCAAGAATGGAAACTGGAATAACCTATGCAGAGTTTTCATACATGATCTTGCAGGCTCTAGACTTTATGTATTTGTATGAAACAAGAGGAGTTACTTTACAGGTTGCGGGTTCCGATCAATGGGGAAACATAACATCTGGTATAGAATTAGTAAGAAAAAAATTAGGTAAAGAAGTATATGGTATGGTTATGCCTCTTGTAACAGACTCTAATGGTGTTAAGTTTGGTAAAACGGAAGGTAATGCGTTGTGGCTTGATAAGAATAAAACTTCTTCATACGAGCTATATCAATATTTAATAAACTTAGAAGATTCTATGATTATAGAATACTTAAAGAAACTAACGTTTTTAAGTAAAGAAGAAATAGAAGAATTAGAAGTAAAACATAAAGCTAACCCACATTTAAGAGAGGCACATAAAGCGCTAGCAAAAGAAGTAATAACTGACGTTCATGGAAAAGAGGAATATGAAAAAGCAGTTAGAATAAGTAAGGCTTTATTCAGTGGTAACGTTAAGTCTTTATCAAAAGATGAAATACTAACTGGCTTTAAAGACGTTCCATCTTTTGAAGTAAGAAAAAACACTAAGTTAATTGATATGCTAGTGGTAAATAATGTTTGTCAAAGTAAAAGGGAAGCAAGGGAGTTTTTAAAAGCTGGTTCAATTTCAATTAATGATGAAAAAGTAAGTGATGAAGAAATGATAATTGATAATTCTATTGCAATAGATGGTGAATTACTTGTTATAAAAAGAGGAAAAAAGAAAAATTTCATCGGATTAATCAAATAAAGAACTATAAATGGTTCTTTTTTTAATTATAGTAATTTATCTAAAAACATGATATAATTATATAGCTTAATAAAAAGAAAGGAGGCGAAAAGATGAGTAAAATTAAGATATTTGCACTCGGCGGACTTAACGAAGAAGGAAAGAATATGTACGTTGTAAAAGTTGATTCTGATATATTTATTTTTGATGCAGGATTAAAGTATGCTTCTGATAAGCTTTTAGGTGTTGATTACATTATTCCAAATTTTGATTATATAAAAGAAAACATAAAAAATATAAAAGGTTTATTTATAACTCATGGCCATGAAAAAAACATGGGAGCGGTATGTGACATCGTAAAGGAAATACCTAATTTAAAAGTTTATGCAACAAAATTTACCGCTGGTATTTTGAAAAAAGAACTTGAAAGTAACAACGTTAAGTTTAAAAACTTAATTGAAATAGATCCGCATAAAAAAATAACTTTTGGAAAAAACAGTATTTTTCCGGTAAGACTTACTCATTCAATCCCAGATAACGTTGGTTATGCCTTAAATACCAAAGATGGTACTATTTTTTACACAGGAAATTATGTTTTTGACGCAACCATGTTAGGTTCTTATAAGACTGACATTGGAAAGCTTGCCTACATTGGAAAACAAGGAGTTTTATGTTTAATGGGTGAGTCTATGTACGCTGATAAGGTGGGTTATACTTCTCCTAAAAATCGTGTTGATAAACTTATTAAAGATACTTTAAGTAAAACGGATAACAGGATAATTGTAACGGTTTTTACAGCGCATGTTTCAAGGATAGAAGAATTATTTAAAGAAATATCTAAAACAACTAGAAGAGTGGTTGTGATGGGGCATAAGCTTCAAGGCATCATTAACGATATAATTGATAAACGTTACGTTAAGTTTGATAAAGAAAGAATTGGTGATTTAAGTAACATAAATGATAAAGACTCTGTTATTCTTATATCTAACGAAAGAGAAAAACCTTTTATGAATTTAAATAGGATAATAAATGGTTATGATAAGTTTGTTAAAATAAAACCTACTGATACGGTTTTATTTATGGAGCCAATTAATGATTATAATGAGAAACTTGCAATAAAAGTAATTGATGATATATCAAAACTTGGAGCATCGGTTGTAACTATGTCTAGAAAGGATAACCTTTTACATCATGCTTCTAGTGAGGATATAATGCTTATGCTTGATTTAATGAATCCTAAATATTATATACCGGTTATCGGAGAATATCGCCATATGGTTGCAAACGCTAATGCAGCAAGTCATATTGGTATGAAAAAAGAAAACATAATTTTAAAACAAAATGGTGATGTTGTAAACATAGTTAATGGTGAATTAAAGGACATAAGTGAAAAAGTTAAGGTAGACGACGTATTAATAGATGGAAACTCATCACAAGATATTGGTGAGTTAGTACTTAAGGATAGGGAGCTTTTATCTGATAGTGGAATTGTAATTATTTGTGCAACTTTAGATAAAAAAACAAAGGAAATACTTGCTTATCCAGAGGTGTTAACCAGAGGTTTTATATATGTTAAAGAAAGCACTGACTTAATAGAAGAGATGAAAAGAATATCACTTGAGGTTATAAATGAAAATACCATAGATAATTATGTTGAATATAATAAAATTAAAACAAGTATAAGAGAAAGATTAAGCCATTATTTATATGAGGAAACGGGATGTAAACCGATGATTATAACCGTTGTACAAGAAGTATAGTTATATACTTCTTTTATTTGCATTTTTTTATTAAGTTTGTTATCATTAATAGTAGATATGATAGGAGGAAGATTATGCCAAATAATGAATCTACTTTAGGTGATATTTTTGATAAATATAAAAATTTAGAAAATTATTATGAAAAATATGACATACCTTATTTAGAATCAACGGAAAGAATAATTAGTAGATTAGAAAAATTATATGAAAAAAGTAAGATAGAACATAACGTAGAGTTATATAATGATATTTCAATGGTGTTTTATTATCTAGTAAAACATAGAAAATTATATGATAGAAAATTGAAAGAAATGGGAGTAAAATTTCCTTTAACAAAAAAAGAAAAAAGATGGAGAATCATTAAAATAGCAATAATTACAGGAACCATTGTTGCAACAGGTCTTACGGTAGGTTCTAAAATTCATAACGTTCATGAAGAAAACATAAAAAGTAACGTATGTGTTGAATATGAAGTCAATGCGGGTGATACTAAAAACGAATTAGAAGATGTATATGGTCTTAAGGACATTGGTTTTAGCTATCAAGAAATATCTGGTTATCAAAGGCAAGTGGCATCTGGTGGAGATACCAGTAGGTTTTTGGCGGCTGGTGACGTAATAATAGGAAGAACAACTAAAGAAAACGCAGATAAGTTAGTAAAAGAAAAGGGAGCAAAAATAATAACTAAAGAAGAAGCAGTAGAACTTTTAGAACAAAGTGGTTTACATTCATACACGGGTGTTTTTGCGGATGCTATAAATGGTGATAACACGTTTGTATTTTATTCTCCAACTGACGAAAAAACGCTTGGATAGGGTAATTATTAATTACCTTTTTTATTTTTGTGTAAATTTTTTGTAATATTTTGCTTTTTTGTGCTATAATTAACGAGTTAGTAAAAAGAAGGTGTAAGTTTATGGAAATAAGAAACGTTGCTATTATTGCCCATGTTGACCAT
>CASEJU010000072.1 GCA_949288335.1 uncultured bacterium
AAGGGTTAAAAAATGTGCATTTTCTTATGAAAAAGCACATTTTTTACCATAATGCACTTATTTGTGCACTTTATTTTGATTTAACGCTCTTTTACGTAATCTTTAAATTCCTTACCCCTTATTTCACATTCTTTATACTGATCCCAAGATGCGGATGCAGGCGAAAGAAGTACAACGTCTCCTTCTTTTTCTATCTTTTTAATTTCCTTAAATCCATCTTTTAAAAACTCATGAGTAAAAACCGGAATGTTTAGGCTTTTAGCATAATCCTCTACCCTTTTTCTACACTGTCCTATTGCAATAACCGCTTTAACGTTTTTCATGTACGACGTTAACTCGTTAAAGTCTTGCCCGCGCTCTAGGCCTCCTAAAATAATTATTGTTGGTTTATTAAACGAAGATAACGCAATTTGCGTACATTTAATATTGGTTGCTTCGGTATCGTTATAATACTTAACACCAGAGACTTCCCCACAAAACTCTAACCTGTGTTCTACGCCTTTAAAGTTATAAACAACTTTTCTTATAACATCATCACTAATGTTAAACTCTTTCGCTACTAGTATAGCTGCCATTACGTTTTCTTTATTATGTTTACCTACTATTATCATATCATCGGTGTTAATAATTTTTTCATCTTTATAATATATAAAATTATCCTTTAAATAGCAATCTGCATTTTTAGCACTTGAAAAATATAATTTTTTAGATTTTATGTTTTTAGTTTGAGCAAGTACCTCATCGTTTTCTAAATTAAGGATTGCAACATCATCTTTGGTTTGATTTTTAAATATTTTAGTTTTAACATCTTTATATTTTTGATAATCATTATCAAAAAAATCAACGTGAGCTTCTGATAAATTAGTCATAACCGCAATGTTTGGTTTAAATTCTTTTACGTTTTCAAGTTGCTGGCAAGACGTTTCCATAACGATTACGTCACCAGACTTTAACTTATCTAAAAAGCTGCATAAAGGATATCCTATGTTACCTGCTAAATGGCAGTTTATGCCTGATTCTTTTATGATTTCATAAGTAAGCGTAGTCGTTGTTGTTTTACCATTTGTTCCTGTTATTCCAATTAAAGTAACGTCTTTAGGTAATAATCTATAGGCCATTTCAACTTCGTTAATTACCTCAACGCCAAGTTCTTTAGCTTTTTTAACGTACTTATGATGAATAGGAACACCAGGATTTTTAATTAAATAATCATATGAATTATCAAGTAAATCATCAGGATGTGAACCAAAAAAGAACTTAACGCCAAGTTTTTCTAACTCTTCTTTCTTTTTTTGATCTACTTTACTTTCTTCTTTTCCGTCGTTAATTAAAACTTCATTGTTCCTTTTAATTAAATATTTAGCAGCTTCATAACCACTTCTTGCAAAACCAAGAATAAATATCTTTTTGTTTTCAAACATTTTAAAACACCTCTTTTTAAATTATACTATATTTATACGTTTTATTTAAGGATTTTACATAAGTTTTAGAATTATTTGATACGTTTTTTTTAATTTCTTTTTTTAAAAGCGTTTTAAAGTTACTGGTAAAAAAGCCATAATATTTATAAATATACTCTAAATCACACCCGTTTGCCACCCGGAAGTTTATTGTATCTTCTCTTTTACCCGTTGCGTCATACACCTCATCTTCAATTAAAGCCGCACAATGCATTTTATCATTACTAATCATTAATATAGCATCAGGATAAAAATACTTTAATGTGCAAAAAAACTCATAACAATAACCATTAGTAAAATTAAGGATTGCACACTTATATAAACCAGGCATCCTAATATCATCATAAACTCTTTCGTATGCGTTATTTATGTTATTAATTAAATTAATTATATCCATTAAAAAATCACCATATTAATTATGATGATTTCATGTTAAATATTTTGTCGAAAAAAAGTGTTTTTTAATTATTTTAAAACATCGTACATTAAACCTTTATAATATTTCCAAGAAAGAACTCTAAAGGCCATCTTATCTATTAGTACCTCTTGTAAACTTCCGTTTTCCAAAGCATCTTTAACTTGTTTTATCGCACTTTCATAATCGGTTACAATAAGTAAATCATTACCAGCTTTAATTGCCTTTATAACCGCATCACTATCATTTATCGCACCCATTTCTAAATCATCAGTTATGATTACTCCCGTAAAAGAAAGCTCGTTTCTTAATAAGTTATGCACGTTTACTGATAAAGAAGCCGGATTATCTTTATCAAGTGCGGGAACCGTGTTATGAGATACTAATACAGCTTCAGCCCCAGCTTTTATACCAGATTTAAAAGGAGGTATATCATACTCAAGGATATCAGAATAAGTTCTGTTATCAGTGGTAGATGAAGTATGCGTATCTTCATTATCACCATAACCCGGGAAATGTTTTAAAGTATATGAAACTCCGGTATTTGCTGATGCCTCAATTACCGTTTTAGCATAATCGCTTGTTGTTTTAGTATCTTTTTTAAGCGTTCTTTCATACATGTAACTATCAGGTGACGTTGAAACATCAACTACTGGCGCTAAATTAACGTTTATACCAAGGGACTTTAATATGCTTGATTTATTAATCGTATCTTTTCTTATTGCGCTAAGTCCACCTTCATCATATAACTCTGATGGTGATTTAAAAGGCTCACTAACAATGTTTTTGTTACTACTTAACCTAGATACTTCACCACCTTCTTCATCGGTTGCAATTAAAAGAGGAATATTTGCGTTTTCTTGAAATTCATTAATCATATCTATAATTTCTTCTTTTGCTTTGCCTTTAAAATCACGTTCGAATAATAAGTAGCCACCAAACTTATACTTTTGTAAAGCTGATATTTTATTATCCTCTGGCACTCTAACTAAGAATATTTGACCTATCTTTTCATCTTGTGACATGGTCTTTAGCTTATTATACGCCATTTCATAAAACTGACTAAACATACCATCATCATTTAACGAAAACGGAATATCGCCATCATTACTAAAAGAAGATGCACTTATTATGTTAGCCGTTTGTTTTTCTTTGTTTTTATCAAGTGTTCCGGTGTATTCAATAGATACGTTTTCTCCAAATTCAAATGCATTATCGTCATTTAAAAACGTGTATATTATGTTATTTTTATCAAGTACCGTAACATAATCATCAGACACTTCTAAAACGGTTGCTTTTAAGGTTTTTTGCGTTTTTTTAGTTTTTACATCAATACTTGTTTTATTATTCGTTAAAATAATTGCAATAACAACCAAAAAAAGTGCCGATAAAAATAAAACTACTTTGTTTTTCATACATCATATCCTTTCTTACATTAAATGATATGAAATAATAATTAATAATATTAAAATATATCACTATTTTCTATTAGGAAGAAACACTTTATTTAAATAACACTTAGAGCATAACGGCAGGTATTTTACCTTTTTATTTTCCCCGTCTATTAAAAGTTCATCACCATCAAAAATAAACTTACCATCTACCATTCTTGCGTTAAACCTTGCTTTTTTACCACACCTACATATCGTTTCTAACTCTTTAGTTTTATCTGCAAGTTCAAACAACCTTTTCGAACCTTCAAAAAACTCCGATTTAAAATTAGTTTTTAATCCAAAACAAATAACAGAAATATTTTTAGTTTTAGCTATAAACCATAAATCTTCTACCTGGGTTTTTGTTAAAAACTGGGCCTCATCAACTAATATAGCATCTTTATCTTCAAGCATATTAACATACTTATCACTTAAAAGGCTTTCGTTTTTATCAAGTTTTATTTCAATTTTTCTTTTAGGACCTATTCTAGATACTAAATAATCCCCACCTTTAGTATCTACTACCGATTTAACTAGTAAAATTTTTTTATCGTTTTCTTCATAATTATACGCCATTTGTAAAAGAAGCATACTTTTACCAGAATTCATAGGTCCATACCTATACTCTAAATTTGCCATGTTACCACTTCCTATTTTAAAATATCATTTATTCATTTTTTTGTAAACGTTTTAAAAAGGAATTTGATAAAACATTTTCATCCGTATCAATAAATTTACAAAACCTTCTATAATCATCATATGAACATTCATCTATTAAAATCATTTTTACGCACGATTTAACATCAGGTAAATACTCACTTAAAGAAACAACGTTATACATAAGTTTATATTCTAAAAAAGCATTACTTGCTTTCTTTAATGAGTCTTCTATCTTTCTTGGATCACCTTTTGTGATTATATTTGGAATATTAATTTCATCTTCCTTAAATTCATAATTTAGTAATTTTTTTACAAATACAAAATTCATTATACTCTACATACTTTTTTAAATATAAATAAAAATAGCTTTTAAATGTTTCATAAACTTCTTCGTTTACCCTAGCATGATTTATATTAATTTCTTTTAGCTCATTATTGGTTAAAACAAAAAAATCATTAAACTTGCGTCTTCCGTTAACATCATACATATAACCATTTATGTATAAATAAATATGAGATATGTGTGCATAGTTTTTATCTGCCACAACAAACTTAGCGTTTTTATAAATACTCTTAAGCATTCTTGCAAAGTAAAAACAATATCCATGATTAAAAGTAACATAGGTATTCATGTATAAAAAATCGTCTTTTATTTTATTTTCATAATTTTTTTTAGTTGTTACATAAGCTTTTTTTAAAAGCTCGATTACCGCTTCTATGTTTTCTTCTAAAAAACAATTTAAATCTTCATCAACAAAGTGTCTCATTTAATCACCAATTTCTAATACTTTGTATGATATCACAAACAAAGTTTTTAATCAAACAAAAAAAGGATGTTTACCATCCTTTACTTACAAGGCACTAGTTTTTCTTTTCCTCCCATGTATGGTCTTAACTTTTCTGGGATATTAACGCTACCATCCTCATTTAAGTTATTTTCTAAAAACGCAATTAACATTCTAGGAGGAGCGATTACCGTGTTATTTAACGTATAAGCATATTCTTTTGAACCATCTTCTTTTTTATAGCGAATGCCAAGTCTTCTTGCTTGTGCATCGGTTAAATTAGAACATGAACATACCTCAAAATATTTTTGTTGTCTTGGGCTCCATGCTTCAATATCGCATGAACGATATTTTAAGTCGGCCAGATCACCTGAACAGCAAACAAGTTTTCTAACCGGAATGTCTAAACTCCTAAATAATTCTACCGAATAACGCCACATCTTATCATACCAAGAATCACTATCTTCAGGTTTACATAAAACAACCATTTCTTGTTTTTCAAACTGGTGAATTCTATATACCCCACGCTCTTCTATACCATGAGATCCTACTTCTTTTCTAAAGCAAGGAGAGTATGAAGTCATCGTAATTGGAAGATCACTTTCTTTTAATAACTGATCTTTAAATTTAGCAATCATAGAGTGCTCTGATGTACCAATAAGGTATAAGTCTTCTCCTTCTATCTTATACATCATCGTTTCTTTTTCTTCAAAAGACATAACCCCATCTACCGCGTCAGAGTGAATCATGTATGGTGGAATGCAGTAAGTAAAGCCTTTATCAATCATAAAGTCCCTAGCGTATGCAAGCACAGCTGAATGAAGGCGCGCAATATCTCCCATTAAATAGTAAAAGCCATTACCACTAACACGTCCTGCCGCATCTTTATCAAGGCCGTTAAAAGAAGCCATTATATCAGCATGATAAGGGATTTCAAAAGACGGCACCTTAGCTTCTCCAAACCTTTCTTCCTCAACGTTTTTTGAATCATCTTCCCCAATTGGAACGTCATTTGCAATAATGTTTGGAATAACCATCATTCTTTTTTTAATTTCTTTACTTAAAGTTTCCTCTTCTTTTTCTAAAGCAGGTATTTTTTCTTTTATTCTAGCTACTTCTTCTTTTACTTTATTTGCATCTTCTATTTTTTTATCACGCATTAAGCTTCCTATTTCTTTACTTAATAAATTTATTTTACTTCTTGCCTCATCAGCCTCTTTTTTTACCTTACGATATTTTATATCCATATCATATACTTCATCAACAAGCGGTAATTTCTTATCTTGAAATTTCTTTTTGATGTTTTCTTTTACTAAATCTTTGTTTTCCCTTATTAGTTTAATATCTATCATTTATCTCATCTCCTTTAATCTATTTAATATCTTTTCATGCGATGGTATGTATCTTTTTTCTACCCTCTCATAATCCTTAACACTTGGATTTTTAATTCTGGTTAAATCAATGTTATTTTCAAGATCCGCAAGTTTTACATTTAATGCTTCTTTAGACCCATTTTTTACTATGTTATCGATATAATCAGTATATTCAGTTGGTTTTACCCTTGTTAACACTGCAACATCATTTACTATTTTTTTAGGAAAGCCAATATCCAATAACTCTTCTTTAGTTACTTTTTTATCTTCTATTACGTCATGTAAAAGCGCGATTACCTTTTCTTCTTTAGTATTAACGCTTCCATAAACATATAAAAGATGAAGCATATAAGGATAGCCACCTTTATCAGTATCACCTTTAAATAAAATAGTAGATAACTCAAGTGCCTTATAAATAAGATCATCACTTTTTCTTAACTCATCATACTTTTCTTCTAATAAATATTCTTTTAACATGTTTGCCTCCTTATTTTTTATCTATTGTTACTTCTTCAAAACGATATCGTTGTTTTACATCAGGATACTTTTCATGATCAACTTCGGATAAAAACATATCAATTGGTCTTGCACAAAGCGAGCAATCTCCGTAAAGATGCCTATATATTACTAATGTTTCTTTAGTTTCAGAGTGTACTGCTAAATCCTCTACTAAGTACAAATTCCCTTTAAAATGCCTATAAATAGTATTTAATTTGATTTTTCTCATATATCCTCCTTTAAAATAAAAAGACTAGCAAGATAAAGGAGTGCTTTTTGCACGGTACCATCCTTCTTGATAGTCTTAATTAGTATAACGGTTTTACCCGCAAGTGCTTTTAACACTCGGCTTAAAAGTAGATTCACTAACAATTTATTATTATCTCACACCAAACGATAACTCTCTTTAAATAAATACAAGTTAGCTACTAATCTTCATCATCGCTTTAAATATAATTTAAATATACCTTATTAATTTATAAATGTCAATTATAGATTTACGTTATGATATACTTTTTGAACGTCTTCCACATCATCTAACATAGTAAGAAGTTTATTAAAGTTTTCTTTATCCTCACCGTCTAAAGTAACCATCTCATTTGGTAAATAAGTTACTTCATCGACTAAAAAGTTAGCATCTTTCTTATACTTTAAAATCGCATCTTTTATTTTATAAAGATCTGATGGATCACCATATATATTAACGTTTTCATCTTCGGTATAAACGTCTTTTGCATCAACACCGTCACTTAACAAGGCCTCCAAAACCTCATCTTCCGTTATGTTATTAACCGATAAAACTGCTAAATGTTCATACATGTGTGAAACACACCCAGATACCCCCATCTTACCTTTGGATTTAGTAAATGCGTTTCTAACTAAACTTACCGTTCTATTAACATTATCTGTTAAACAATCTACCATAATGGTTGCTCCACCTGATGCAAAACCTTCGTATCTAACAGATGTATAACTTTCATCTACGCCACTATTTACCTTGTCAATCGCTCTTTTAATAACATCAGCGGGAACTTGCTCTTTTTTTGCTTTTTCAATTAAGTGTCTTAAGTTTAAGTTACCATCAGGATCGGTTCCTCCGTTTTTAGCTACTTGATAAATCTCTTTTGCATAACTTGAGTAAACCTTAGCCTTTTGTGCTCCAGTCTTAGCCTTACTAGCTGCTATATTTGGAAATCTTCCCATGTATAATCATCTCCTTAAATTTTGTTATTAACTTGTTTCAATAAATATTCATTTGTTTTTTTCCAAAACTATAATATCATAATTAATTATATTTGTAAAAACAATTGTTTAGAAAAAAAGTTTTATTCCATAACAATAATAGGTGATAAAATGATTAAGATAATTGAAAAAGACTTTTTAAATGATAATTTTATAATAAAAGCATTTACAGAAAACATAAATATAGAAGATAATATACATTTTTCAAAAGAAAACATCTATTACTTTGGAAACTATAAAGAAAATAAAATAGATTATATAAAGAAAAAAATACTTAAAAACAAAAAAAGAATTATAAATGCTATAGAACGTAACGTTACGTTTATAATTCATGGTAATAGCATTGATTTATTTAATAATACTTTCAAAAAAGAAGACATGAATTTATTTACCGCGTATGATAAAAAAACAGTTAACATAAGTTTTAAAAAGTTAAAAATAAGAAAAAAAGAAAATAAAAACTTAGTTAAAATAGACGACTTAAAAAAAGGCGTTGATACTCTTAACTTTAAATATAAAAACCTACTTTGTTTTAAATAAGCAGGTTTTATTTAGTCATACTAACTTTAAATGGTGAAGTAAAATTAGGGTCTTTACTTTCCTTATATTCAAATAACATGTTCAAAGAAAAATATATTATTAAAATTAAAATTACGATTTCAAGTACGTTAATTACGTTTTTAAGGTAAGGATTAGTGTTTTTTCTATTCACCTTTAATAAAGCTCCGCATTTACTACAATACTTATCATTATAATTTATTTTTTCACCACAATTATAACAATATTTATTTGAGTTTGATGGTAATGTTTCATTATTTTGAGATTGGTTTATATTTTCATAAGAAGTATTATCACTTGTAACAACTTGTTCTTTTACGTTTTCATTAATATTTATATTTTCATTATTAATACTTTTAGTGTTGGCATTATTTTTAATATCCCTATCAATTATAACGTCTTCTTTTTTAGTTTCACTAGCTAAATAATTGCCTTTTTTTTCTTCATGATACATTGGTACATAATCATAGTTTGGAACGTAAGCATTTTGGTTAGTATTATAATTAACGTTTGAAGTAGCATTATTTATTGGCGCCTTATTTATTGGTGAATTTATCTTTTCAAATGGTTCATAATCATCGGAAAAATCAGCTTCATTTTCTTTTACACTAGATACCGTTTTTTCTTTCCTATCACCAAGCGTAGTTAAAATTTTTATTAAAAAGTAAAGAACAAAACCTATAATCGCAACATATAAATAAATCTTTAAATTAGAAAGAATTTGAAGCAACGTAGCAGAATTATTTATAACTCTAAACTCTATTACATTAAAAATATATATTATTGCTGCACTTATTCCTATACCCAATGGTATAAAAGTTAATATTTTTTTCACATACACCACCTCATTTAAAAAAGATTTTTTTAAATGCTTTTATTATAATCATTTTATAAAAAAAAGCAAGGTTATATAATTAACCTTTACTTATCTTCATCAATAATAAACCAACTTTTTTGTTTTGCAAAAGATTCAGCAGAATTTTTAGCAGCGCTCCATTTTAAAGTTGATCTAGCTATGTGTAAGTTATAACTTGCCTCATCATTTGGATTTCCTATATCATCAGGAATTTGATCCCACCTCAAACCAAAATTATATAAATCCATTTTGCTAAATCTTGTTTTATCACCTTGCACAATTACATCTTTCAAATTAAACCAATGCCCGTAACCATTATAATCGTTATTTGTATTACCAAACAAATTTTTAGGTAATTTTGTTACGTTTTTATCTATTACCAAAATAGTATCATTTTTAGCATTTCTAAATGTTTGATTGTTAACATCCGAACTTGTTATATTAGCTTTTAATACAATCTTATCTATATTTGTTCCGTTAAAAGTATTAGAACCCAAATAAGTAACATTTTCACCTATTGTTAATGTTCCTATATTTCCATTTTGAAAGCCGTACCAACTAAACTTACCGGATTCTATAGTAAAATTATCTATTTTTGAATTTTGAAACGTATATTCTCCTATACTTATATTACCAGTATTTCCTATTACTAGGTTTTTAATGTTGGTATTTTGAAACTTAGAATTTCCAATACTACCAGAATCTATTCTAACCAAATCTATTGAAGAACCACTAAAATTTGCATTTACTGTAACGTTATTATTAATAACTAACATTGATATGTTAATATTTGAAAAATTATTACAATCTGTTTTTCCACTTTCACAATTTTTAATTTCTGTCACAGTAGACGGAATAATTAAAACAGAATTGTGATTTTGCAACCAAGTTTTTCCCTCCGTAGTTAGGCCATCTGTACATTTATGTTTTCCATTATCAGAACTACACCAAGAAAAATATTCACTTGGAGGTGTTTCATTTTCTTCCATTATACCATTACCTGAATAAATTACTTCTACATTATCATCTTCATCTATCACAATCGCATAACTATTATTTAAATTTTTGTTATTTTTATCCCATGGATCTTCAAATTCATCTAAATAACCATTTGATTTAAGATCACTAATAGAATTGCAATCCTCCTTTGAATGCTCAACAAGACAAGTTTTAACAGCTTTCTTAATTACTTCCTTATTTATATCGTTAGAATCTTTTTTAGCTTTTTTTATTTGTTTATTTACTGCAATAGTTGCAATAACCATTATTATTGCAAGTATTACTATTACTGCTAATAATTCTATCAATGTAAACCCTTTTTTATTTTTCATAACACTACCCTCATAAACTTATTTTAACATAATTATTATAATTAATTATTCTCTATTTAAATATTCGTCATAAGTTGTCATTTTATCTATATATTTTCCGTCTTCTTTAAATTCTATTATTCTATTAGCTACACTATTTACAAGTTCATAATCATAAGAAGAGAACAAACATACTCCCCTAAATGATTTCATTGCCTTGTTTAAAGAAGTAATAGTTTCAATATCTAGATGGTTTGTTGGTTCATCTAATATTATTACGTTTGCTTTTTTTAGCATCATTAAAGAAAACATAAGCCTTACTTTTTCTCCTCCAGAAAGCACACTAACCTTCTTAAGCGCTTCTTCACCAGAAAACAACATTCTTCCTAAAAATCCTCTTAAATAAGCTTCTTCCTGCTCTTTAGAATAAGGTCTTAGAAAATCAACCAAATTAACATCTTCTTTAAAGTACTTATCATGATCCTTTGGAAAATAAGAATAAGTTGTCGTCGTTCCCCACTTTACGGTTCCACTATCTGGTTCTACCTCCCCCGTTATTATCTTAAATAGGGTTGTTTTAGCAAGTTCATTTTTACCAACAAAAGCCACTTTATCACCATTATTAATGGTTAGATTTAGATTTTTTAAGACTACTTCACCATCAATCGTCTTGCTTATGCCCTTTAATTCTAAAACGTCACGACCTAGTTCTCTATCTATATCAAAATTTATGTATGGATATTTTCTTGAGGAAGGGACGATATCATCAAGTTCAATTTTCTCTAAGAGTTTCTTTCTTGACGTTGCCTGCTTAGATTTAGATGCGTTAGCACTAAACCTCCTAATAAATTCCTGCAATTCTTTTATTTTATCTTCTTTCTTTTTATTAGAATCCCTCATCTGCTTTTGTATAAGCTCACTTGATTCTAACCAGAAATCATAGTTACCAACGTAAAGTCTTATCTTCGCATAATCAATGTCCAAAATATGAGTACAAACCTTATTTAAAAAGTGTCTATCGTGTGATACAACAATTACGGCGTTTTTAGAGTCTAATAAGAAATTCTCTAACCATATTTTTGCGTTTATGTCTAAATAGTTAGTAGGTTCATCCAGAATCAATATGTCTGGGTTTCCGAACAATGCTTGTGCCAAAAGAACTTTAACCTTATCTTCTCCGGATAAATTTTCCATTTTATCATTAAAATACGCTCTATCAAGACCAATACCTGATAATAGTATTTCCGCATCACTCTCCGCTTGCCAACCATCCATCTCGGCAAACTCCGCTTCTAGTTCTCCTACCCTAAGTCCATCTTCATCATCAAAATCAGGTTTTGAGTAAATTTCTTCCTTTTCCTTCATAATGTTATATAATCTTTGATTACCCATGATAACCGTTTCTATAACACCTTTATCATCGTAAGCATTATGATCTTGTTTTAAAACAGACATTCTATCATTATCAGTTACGATAACCTCTCCCGTAGTTGAATCAATCTCTTTTGATAACACCTTTAAAAACGTAGACTTCCCAGCCCCGTTAGCACCTATTACACCATAACAATTTCCTGGTGTAAACTTTAAGTTTACGTCTTTAAAAAGAGTTCTTTTACCAAAGGTTAAACTTAAATTATTCACTTGAAGCACAGTATCACTTCCTTTTCATATATAAAGTTTACTAAATAAATAAAAGAAAAGCAAGAAATTATTTTTTCTTACTTTCAATAACCGCTGCTACTATAACTAAAGCTATTCCAGAAACAAGTAAATATACCCACCAAGGAATACTACCCCATAAATTAATCGTTTGAATAACTATTGTAAGTATTAATGATACATATCCTACGTAACTAAATGATTTATACTTAAGTAAAATTCCTAATATTATTAATATTACACTTATTACACCTAAAGTAACACCAACGTACACGTTAACATTAAAAATAAATAGCAAAAACATTAAAGATAAAGTAACACTTTCAATTGCAACCGATGCTATCTTATCAACTTTAAATACCCGCCTTAAAAGAATAGTAATCGGAATCATCCATATAAATAAGTTTAATATATTATTTACTTTTTGGTATGGTATATAATCAATTAGTAAACTAAGCGGATAAATAACAAATGATAAAACAATGTATTTCATTTTTTCATTTTCATATATTAAATACAAAATAATGATTAAAATAACTGCTATTATAGCGGATAACAAATTATTAAAAGCCAAAGAACCGACTAACGAAATTATTAAAACCATACTTATAAGAAAATGAAATAACTCAAACAACATTTTTCTTTCATAAAATAAAATTCTATATAAAACCTGGTTAATAACTAACGATGATATTACAAAAATCATATAAAGTGCTTCGTATATACCATCGTTAAACGTGAAAAATATAAAAAGAGTTATAAACAATAAATAATTCAAATAAACCCTAGAAGACTTTTCCCACTTAAATGATAACAAATATGCTATAACATAAAGAATAACCAAGTAAAGTAAAACAAACAAATCATTATGAAGGTTAAAACTTAACATACAAAAAAGAACAAGTTCTAATGCGCACATGCTATCTTCTTCTTTAGCATTTATCATATTTCTTGAGAATAAAATAATAAATGGTACCATAGTAATTATCTTTAAATCATGCTTTAAAGATAAACGCAGGTTTGTTGCGTTAATAACTTCTAATATTGGAATAAATAAAAGTGACATATAAATAAATCGTTTTTTATTATCCTTATTTAAATGCATAAATAATAGAAGAGATAATAAAACAAGTAAAGCAGCAACTAAATTATATTTTTCAAGCCCAATTATAATACTTAAAATAAACAAAAGCGAAGCAGGAAAAGTAAGTTTTTTATAAAACTCATCTTTACTAATAAACGAATATAAAACTACCACTGCATTCACTATTATAGTAATAATAGAATAAATTACATCCGTGTAATAAGAGCATATAATTTGAATTAATAAACCAATCATTAAAATAATGAAATAACCTTTTTTAATATTATTTTTAAGTAACGTTGCGATTATTAAAGCAATTATCAAGCAAATATTTATAACCATAACAACATCAATTGGTTTTACTTTATCTATTATTACTGGTTGAATTAAAATTCCAATAGCAAACATAATTAAATATATTGGCTCGAAAATAGCATTTAAAACATAAGTACTATCTTTTTTTAATGAGCTAATAAAAGTAAGCACGATGTATGAAAAAGATATTATTGGTGCTAAAAGAACGTATGTCTTATCAAAACATATAAGTATAATGCCTAAAAGCCCTTGTAAATAACTAATAACTAAAGTAGCAAATGATAAATACTTATTCTTAGATAAATAATATATCAAATAAAGCACAAGTCCAGAAACAACAAGCGCTAAAGAAGATGCAATTAAACTACCAGAGAACACAACGAACCAAAACATTAAAAAGCCTTCGTATACAATTGATAATATATTTAACACTTCATTTTTTCTTCCAATACTTATAACAAAATTAACAACTAAAGACGCAAGTAATAAAATCAAAGAAAACCGTTGCAATATAAAAGTATCTTTAAAGATTAGTTGATGTATCGCACCAGATAAATAAGTTAGTGTTAAAATCCCAATTAAAGCATAATTAAATATATTATACTCTAGCATATCTTTAAAAATTTTCTTGTTAAAGAAATTCATAATTAATAATATTACCGAAGTGATGGCAGCTGATAATACAAAATCATCAATCAAGCCCAGCATAAGTAAAAAAATACCAATAACAAAGCAAGATAAAATAATAAAGTATTTACTACTTCTGATTAGCAACTTCCTAATCATTAAAACAATAGCTTCCAATAAAAAGGCGGAACCTAAAAATATATTTTTATACTCTCCAAACAAAGAAAAATAATTACCAAACACCCTAAAATAACCAGCACTTAAAAAAGTTGCAAAAAGCAATATCGAACTAATAAAAGTAAGGGCATTACCAGACTTTTCTATTTTAAATATTTTTTTCAAAATAATTCCTAACAATAAAAATAATAAAGTCTCTATTCCAAGCATCAATACTTTAATATTATCATCATACTCATTCCATGTCGTCGTTGCAAAAATTATAGAAGACAGAATAATTAAAATTACACCAATATTCAAAATAATGGTAAAATTATTTTTTCGATCAGTACTTTGACTTTGCGATGAATTATTACTACTTAGTTGATTATAAACGTTAGTATTAGTAGTATATGTTTGCTTTTTTTCACTCTCTCTACTCGTAAAATAAAAGATGAAAAATAAACATAGAAAAAACAACGCTATCATACTTTGAAAAATCATTTTATCAACTCCCTACTATAACTTTATTATAGCATAAATAAAAAGACCACAAAAGGTCTTTAGCATGTTTTTTGCCAATCAATTTATAAGCAAGTTGAAAACCATTAAATGGAAAGCTCATGTTAATAATTTAATTAACTTTTCAAATTAACAATGTTTCCTTCTATTTTTTTACATAAAAAACGCAATAACAAATTTCTTTGTATTTAATATATCATTTACTTTAAAAATATTAGATTATAAAAGTTAACAATAATAATGTAAAAGAAAAAAGCATTTTAATTAAATGCTTTTGGAGGATTATATACTATCAATTCATGTTGACACCTAGTGCAAACAACGTAAAATAAATATCTTTCATCTTTAGTATATACATTATCTTTATTAGTATATGAAATTACCGCATCGAATTCCAAACCTTTAGAAAGATAACTTGGTGCGATAACTAAATTCTTATTGAATTCTTTACCACTATCTTCCATTAAACTTATACCTTCTATTTTTTCTTTTAATCTTTCATGCAGCATAACACTTTCTTGCTTACTTTTAGTAATTATTGCAACTGATTTATATTTATCTTTTAAAGTTAATATGTCGTTTTTTATTTGTTTTACATCATTCCTAAACTTAATCGGAACGTTAGTTTCTTTTCTTATCGCACTTACGTATTTTAATCCCAATATTTTGTTAGTATATTCTATTATTTCCTTTGAAGAACGGTACGTTTTATTTAACTCTACGTATTTACTATTTTCATTTAGGATGTTAGTTAATACTTCTAACGTATCATACTTAATGTATGGATTAATCGTTTGATTTACATCACCTAAAATAGTAAAAGACGCCCTTTTAAATATCTTACTTAAAATTATGTACTGCATTTCATTATAATCTTGAGCCTCATCAACAACTATTTGCCTAATTAAATTACTGTATGGAAAACCATTTAACAGTCCTTTTAAATATATAAAACATAACGCATCATCATACTTAATTTCATTTTTATTTAACTTAATGTTTTCTTCTTTTTTATACTCGCTTATAAAAGCGTTACTCTTATATAAATCTTCATATATTTTCTTAAAATTTGGTTTTATATTTAATCTTTCTTTAATTTGTTTTATAAACCTACGCTTTCCCTTACCATAACTAACATTCGTTTTATCACATAAGTGTTCAGCCATTTTATCTATTCTTTCAAACAAAGGAAGTCTATTATACCTGTTTTTTAAAAGATTGTTTAAATATCCTTTTTCAATGGTTTCTATTTTAAGTTCAATATCATCAGTTATTCTTATGTTATTTTCTATCTCTTTAGCATAATTATTTATTACGTCTGTCATCTTCTTTGAAAGCTTAAATGATACAAGCTTTGGGTTAGCTTCTTTTCCGGTGTAAAATCTTTCAATAAAATCCGTAAAGGTTTCTATTTTCTTAAACTCTTTAGCATAACTTATCGCAAACTCATGAAAAGTAGTTTCACTAGTATTATCCTCTCCTAGTTCTGGTAATACGTTTGAAATGTATTCAGAAAACACGTTGTTCGGTGAAAAAATAAGTACGTTAGAAGATTTTAAATTTTTTATTTTGTATAACAAAAACGCAATCCTGTGTAAAGCAACCGATGTTTTTCCAGAACCTGCAATTCCTTGAACTATTAAATGCTTGTTAGAAACGTTCCTTATTATTTCATTTTGTTCTTCTTGAATAGTATTAACAATATTCTTCATTTTACTTGATGAACTTTCTGATAAGACTTCTTGTAAACACTCATCTACCACGTTTAAATCATTATCAAATACCCGTATCAGTTTGTTATTTTCTATTTTATATTGCCTTCTTAAAGACATATAACCAGTTATGTCCCCATCAGGTGCCTCATACTTGCAAGGTCCTATCCCATAGTCATAAAATAAGCTTGCAACCGGACTTCGCCAATCATAAACGAAATAATTAAGATCTTTTTCAACGTTAGTAAGACCTATATATATTGATTTTATCTCTTCGTTATCTTCCTTAAAATCAATTCTACCAAAATACGGACTATATTTTACTTTCAAAAGTTTTTTATAATATTCCATCTTCATCAGCATGAAGCTTGCTTCAAACTCCGATGACATAAGTGCCGTTTGCATCTCGACCTTATCGATGCTACCTTTATCTTCCCATAAAATTTTCTTAAATTCAGTTAACTCACTTTCTTTAACGTGAATCTCTTTTCCTAAAATATCTATCTGATTAGATATTTCCTTTGATGTTTTCTCAAGGTAGTTTTTTTCTTGCTTTAACTCATTTTCCGTCAAAGCCACGACATATCACCTTCCTTCCACAGCAAAAAAGCCAGATATTTCTATCCAGTAGGTATAAAATATATAACTTCTTTGCAAAAACGTCACTATCATTATATATCATATAAAAATAAAATCAATATATTTATGACTTTTATTTATCTTTTTTTACATTTTACTACGTATCCTGGCACCCCTACTATGGTTCTGTTTTCTTCTACGCTTTTTAACACAACCGCGTTTGCCCCTATTTTCACATTATCACCAATGGTAATATTTCCTAAAACCTTTGCACCAGCTCCTATAAACACGTTATTCCCAATGGTAGGATGTCTTTTTTTAGTTTTTTCATTACCAGTTCCACCGAGTGTAACCCCATGAAACATGGTAACATAATCGCCTATTATAGCGGTTTGACCTATTACAACACCAGTTCCATGATCAATAAACAAACCCTTACCTATAGTTGCACCTGGATGGATTTCAATTCCCGTTCTTCTTTTAGCAAATTCCGATATAAAACGAGCTAAAAAATACATTTTATGATGATAAAGAAACTTAGATATTTTATGATATATTTGCACTTTAAAAGAAGGATATAAAAATACTTCTAAAGTGCTTTTAATCGCTGGATCTCTTCTTTTTATTATACTTATTTGTTCTTTAATGAACCTAAACATGCTAATCACCATTTTATAATATGAAAAAAGAAAAAAAATAAGCGGGCATAAAACTTATTAACTAAAAAAAGCAACCAGTGTTGCCTTTTTAGTTAATAATGTTTTTTAATTCTCCCATTCGTGAAGTTGGGACAAATCCAGCCTCAGCTTCTATCACGTCAGGTATTCTATTTACAATGGTTGCACAAGTAAGTTCGACAGTATTAGGTTTTTCTATTACAAGTGTAGTATTAGGTTCACCATAAACCGTCCACTCATTTCTATCGAATTCATCTTTATTATATACTTTTCCAATGCACTTTGTCTCTAAAGTAATACCTTCTTTAGTCTTTGTTGTAACAACCGCGCTCATACCAGTTGCCATACCGGTTTTTACGGTCATACCTAAAGTGCTTGATTCTATATCGTAGTCATTAAATTCTGGTACGCATTTTTGACTTTGACTTATAACCGAAAGTCCTAATTTATCACAAAGCCATCCATTTACGTTCCACATGTAAGATGGCTGATACTTTCCGCTTTCAATAATTTTTGTTCTTTCCTCATCGGATATTTCATCCATGGACGCCACGTCTTTTAAAAATTCTTCCTTGGTAAGGCCGGCCCCATGGGCTTGTGCTAGAGCAATACCATAATCTTCTACGTTATAAGAAGAACTACCCTTTATTTTTGTTACGTTATGACTTGCTCCAACCAAAGTAGTAATTAAATTTCCCCAAAACGCATCTTGGTAACCAGTACCAGTAATCGTACAATTATTTTCTTTCGCTAACGCATCAATCTTTTTAGTTAAATTAGGATTAGAGTTCATTGGATAAAAAGCTTCCTCACAAGTAGTAATAGCATTAATACCGCATTTTGCACAAGTTAAAAGTGCATCTTTTACATCCTCAAGTAAGCTCATCGTTGTAACGATTACGCAATCTGGTTTTAATTTATTTAATAATTCCTCTGCTTTTTTTGCATCTTCTATTATTACACCAGTTTTTTCGGTTTCCATTATTTCTCCAATATCTTTTCCAATAACATTTGGATTTATATCAACCGCACCTACTATTTTCCCACCATTTTCCATTACGTAGCGCATGGTGTAAACGCTCATTTTACCACAACCATACTGAAATATTTTTAAATCCTTCATCATATCCCTACCTTTCTATTTTTATTATACATTAATTAACATTAATAAAAAAATAGAATTTTGTTAAACGTAAAGTAAAATGTTATAATATACATGGTGATATTATGAATAACAACTTTAACTACTATGACCTTCTAGGGGTAAAACAAGACGCTAGTGAAGATGAGATTAAAATGGCTTATAAAAAACAAATGAAAAAATGGCACCCTGATATAAATAAAGATGCCGATGCCGTTAATATGTCTTCTAAAATAAACGAAGCAAAAGAAGTCTTGCTTGATCCGGTTAAAAGATATGACTATGATGAATACTTAAAAAAGAAAATAACCGAAAACTATAACAGATACACCCAAAGAAAACAAGCCTATGAAAAAAATGAAAAAGATCAAGCATATGAACAAAAAAACGTTACAAAGTGGCAATACTTCAAGGAATGGTTTAAATACGCAAACATCTCAAAAACAAAGAAAATACTAGGAAGTATCGGCGTTATGTTAGAATCTTTTTTATGCTTTATAATTAAGTGCATACTAATAATAACCTCATACATAGCAAATTTTGGAAGCTATTTCATAAGAATGTTATATGGATATATATCACCAATTTTAGGATTACTATTTATTTTATTCGTTATTATGTGCATATCGAATGGTTTTAAAGAAACGACAAAAGAAAATCCAGGAAGTTTAACCGCAATTATAGTGATTTCTTTAATATACGGTTTAAGTTATATATTACCATATTTATCTAACCTTTTATTATCACCAAAAGTTTTTGATATTCTATATAATAAAATAGATATAAATTTATTTAAAAAATGCGTAGGATACAAAGATTAGCATTATTATTACTTGACCAATTAATTAATATAGTGTAAAATTAATTTTGTCAGACGGAGTGATACTCAAGAGGCTGAAGAGGCGCCCCTGC
>CASEJU010000073.1 GCA_949288335.1 uncultured bacterium
AATATAAAACCCCAATTCAATATAAAATTGAATCAGGATTTTAATAGATTGCTTTTTAAACTGTCTACATTTACTTGACTAGTTCATTTTGAAGTTATCTTTTTTTATTCTTCATTTAACCAATCATACTCATAAGTTTCTTCGTTTTTTTCTTCTTCTTTTTGTTTTTGCTTTTGAATTACTTCAGATGGTTTTTTTATCCCTTTTTTATTCCATTCATAAATGATTTTATCAACGTATCTTAAATTATTAACTCCGTTAAAAACCGCTTCTTTTAACGCCGACAAAATAAGTTCATTACTTATTCCCTGTTCTACCCAATCATTTATAATTTCATATTCCATTGGTGATAACGTCCTTCCAAACTCTTTTTCAAAATTATCGTACAAATCCTTTTCAGAGTTTTGCTTTGATTCATTATTTAAGATTTTAGAAAATATTATCTCGTAAAATAAACTTGTATCTATTTTTTCTTCTAATATTCCAGAATCATTTTTTTCCATTAAAATCAAAAGAATGTTTTTATCTTTTAATAATGAAATAGAATCAAGTAAATCTTTTTCATTAAAATTAAGATCATTAATTATTTTTTTATAATCAAATATCATTTTGTTCGGTTTATTTAATAAATATATTAAAAGTATGAGTGAATTCATATCTAAGCCAAGCTCTTTTGCATAAGTTAAAACATACTTAGGAATAGTATAATGATTCTCGTTATTGATTTGTTCTAATAGTTCTTTTTTAAACATATGAATCCCTCCTTATAACGAATTATAACACATTAAAATAATTATTCAAATAAACTTATTTTTTATATTTATTTAAAATATATTTTTTTAGTTCGTTAACGTCGTTTTTTAACTCACGACTAATTATTTTCTCTTCTACGTCTTTTAAAATGACTTTTACCATGCTTTTATTTTCAAGTCTTAATAAATCTATTATGTCTTTTCCATTAATTACTATTTCAGAAGCTTTTTTTATTGGCAAAGCATCATATCTATCATATATTTTTTCTTTATCTTCGTTTAATATTTCTGATGCGATATAGCACACGTAAGTACCTTCATAATAAATTTCTATATCACTTATACTGTTATTTTTTAAAATCCTTAAAATAGCATTTAAATAAGTTTTTTCATTGGTTGTAAACTGGTATTTATCTCCCGGTTTTACCTGTGCCCACATGCCAACCGGGTCACTTGTTTTTTTAATATCACCATCTAAATTAATATCCAAATATCTATCCAAACCAAACTCTCTTAAAAGACGAATACCTTTTAAAGCGTTCTTTGAAGAAAATATTTTATTTAACTCCTCTTTTTTTCTGTAAAAAGATAATAATTCCAACGAGCTTTTATTATCAATTATAGCATTTTGTAATTCAATATCAAGCTCAAAATCAAGTTCCGTTGCAAACCTAATGGCCCTTAATATCCTAAGGGAGTCTTCGCTTATTTTTTTTCTAGCATCCCCAACCGTTTTAATAACCTTACTTTCTATATCACACATTACACCTAATAAATCAATTATGTTTCCTTCCTTATCCATACAAAGTGTGTTTATGGTAAAATCACGTCTTCTTAAGTCAATTATTAATTTATCAGTATAAACAATTTTAGATGGCTTTCTTTTATCCTTGTACTCAAGATCCATCCGGTAAGTAGTTATTTCAAAGTTTGTCTTTTTATAATTTAAATGAACTGATCCATAACTTTCAAAAGGAAGTTTTACCATATCGAAAATTTCTTTAATTTGTCTTGGTGTTGCGTTAGTTGCTATATCAACGTCAAAACTCTTTCTTCCTAAAATAAGGTCTCTAACAAATCCTCCGACCACATAAGCTTCATATCCATTCTCATAAAATATGTTTAAAAGTTCAATTGCTTTTTCTTTCAACTATATCACCTTTATTCATTATACCATTTTGCAAAAGAAAAAAACCATTTTCATGGTTTTTAACTATTAGTTTACAGCGTCTTTTAACTTAGAACCAGCTTTGAAAGTAACTGCAGTTCTAGCAGCGATTGTAACTTTTTCACCAGTTCTTGGGTTACGACCTTCTCTAGCTGGTCTTTTAGAAGTTGCGAATGTTCCAAAACCAACTAATGAAACTTTGTCTCCTGCTTTTAAAGCTTCAGTAATGGCACCAGTAAATGCATCAAGTGCACGAGCAGCATCAGCTTTAGTTAATCCAGCTTTTTCAGCCATTTTTTCTACTAATTCTTGTTTTGACATAATTTTACCTCCGTTTTGTCTATGTTCAATTATAAGCTATCTTGCTTACAATATAAGTGTACTATTTTTATTAGAATAATTCAAGTATTTTACTTATAAAAATAGCATTTTTTACTTATTTTTTAAGGGTTTCAACACTATTTACTAAAGATTCTACAACCAAGCGCTTATTTTTGCTTTTCTTATCACACGTAATTAGTAATAAAACGTTTTTTCTATCGTTTTTTAATATATCGGTTTTTGTTTCACTTATCTTATATATTTTATTTACAACGTAAGTTATTTTACTTTTATCTTTGTATAAATAAAAACAATCACCAACCTTTAACTCATCAAGCCTATTAAAATAAGTGCCATAACCAATCCCAGAATGTCCAAAAACAATTATTTTTTCTTTATAATTATCATATTTATAATAAACTAAAGAATTATCTAGACTCTTAAAATCATCATCGGCTTTTTTTATTACCGAGCTTAAGTTTATTTTGGGAATCTTGATTACAAAATCACTTTTATAATTAAAACTAGTATCATTTTTAAAATAAGCATCGACACTTTTTTCGTTGTTATAATTTGAAATTGTAATCATAAAAACGTCTTTTATAAGAATCAAAAATAAGATAGCTAATAAAATCTTAAGTAGTTTTTTTCTCATAAAGTAAACCCATCACACAAAAACTAATTAATAATACTATACCAGTCATACCATTTTTCCCGGTTTTAGGTAAAACGGCCTTTTTTATAACTGGTAATTTATGATTAACTAAAGTAACGTCAATAATAGCACCATCTTTAGTTACCTCAATTATTCTATCCTTTACCTTATCTATACCATCGGGAGCACTTTCTTGTTTTAATACGTATCTTCCGTAGGGAAGCGTTAAAGTTATTTTTCCGTTTTCATCGGTTTTAGAAGTTGTTATTAAATTATCATCAGAATCATAAATACCAAACAAAATACCTTCTTCTTTAATACAGGTCTTATTTTCGTAATCATCTAAAACCTTCGTTATTACAAGTGTGCTTTTTATTATTTTTTCATAAGATTGAATGGTTACTTCACGAGTATTAGTTCCAACAAAAGTCTCTGTTACAGTTTTACTTAAAGTATAACCTTTACTTGGACTTATTTCTTTTACCTTGTAATTACCTTTTACTAAATTATCAAAAATAACTATTCCATCTTCATTAGTTTCTTTTTTTTGTAATAAATTACCTTCAATATCATAAAGACCATATAAAGCTCCTTTTAGTGTTGCTTCATTAGAAGATGTTTTTTTACTTTTTGTATCATAATCTAACTTATCTACGATTATCCTACCATAAAAGTGATTTATATTATATTCCGCTTGAAAATCATACGGAAACTCAAAAGTACCTATTGTTTGGTATCCTTCTTTATAATAAAACATCGTTGTTTTTCCATTTTGCTTTCTTCTTAATATAAAATCATTATTAGTATCTTTAACATTTACATTAAGACTATTACCATTAATACTAACATTAGGATTATTAACAACTTCATAACCTTCTAAAACATTATTTTTATCAGTTATTGAAAATGAATCACCAACCATGTACTCCTTTTTAAAGTCAAAGCTTGGAGCAATTTCATAATCATTAACTAGATTTAATATTTCATTTTTATAATAATCTATATTAATTACGTTACCACCGTCTTTTTTATCGGTCCACCAAACGTTTGAAACGCCCATTTCTCGCCATATTAACTCTTGTGCGGCCATATAATACTCTTTTTCATCATGACCTTTATAACCATAGCCATAATAACCTATTAAACTCAATTTTTTAGTATTTGCCCAAGATAAATTAGTATCATTAATATTAGTAGTTGAAGAGTAATATGAGCCTTTATCCGCGGTAACACCAGGTTCTATGCAATACGCGATTTTTCCATTAACGGTTATCATCGCAAGATTAGTTATGTGATCTGTCCCATCTCTTAGTTGGTGTGCAAAAATACCTCTATTTAAATTCCAATCAACGTATGAATCTAAACTTCCTGCTTTTACACTAATAAAAGGCATAAATAACATAATAGCTAAAAGTACAACCAAAACCCTCTTTTTCATAAAATTATCTCCTTATCAATTTATTTTTTAATAATTATTTCATAAATAATATAATCACATGCTATCCTCTCCTTTCGTTTAAAAATGTTTAGTTGCTACTATAACAAAAACATTTATCGAAAATTAAATGGTTTTGTCGAATTATAATCTTTTCTTACTTTTTATCATTACATGTAAGTTTATTTTGCTTTTCTAACTCTTTTAGGCTTCTTTCGGGTTTAGGCATCTTTTCTGGAGTCATTCCTCCTTGATCTATAATAAAACGTCTAATGTCCTTTCCCATTTTAAAATGAGTTTCATTTGCGTCTGTTTCCGTTTTTATCCTTTCTTTTTTTAACTTTTGCTCCGTTTGTGAAATTCTAAAGAGATTAGCGATTAATTCATCACTACCCATATTATCTAAAATGTCTTCTCTATATCTTAGGCCTTTTCTTTTTGCAATATCATCTGCTGTTTCACCATTATATAATCCCTTATATCCTGCGTTATGAAATTTATCAAAGTTCTTAACACCAGCTTCTTTAGCAGTCTTATTTAACCGGTAATTTCCTTTTCTAGTAAGATTTCTTTGGTATAGTCTTTTCTCGTCTTCAGTTAAGGTTTCGTATTCAGCTTCCATTAATTCTTGCTTTCTTGTTTGAATAGCAAAATATGTTTGCCCTAGTGCTACTACTTCTTTTTTAGGATCAGCATTTTGTACAATTAAATAACAAGCATATCTTGATAACTTATAATCTACAATACTTCTTGATGTTTTAGATCCAATATCAACCATTTTACCCATTTGGGTAAAATGGTCATTTACTATAAATTTACTTTGCTCACAAGCTGCTTTTGCATTTTCTATTACATTTATAAACTTTTGCCATTTTTTATAATCTAAAGCGGCTTGTAATTCTCTAGCTAACCAATATTCACATCCGTTTTCATCAATGTGTTTTATTTTCTCAAAAGTATTGTAATTAGTTTTTTCTTCACTTGGTGCTATTTCATTCGTCTTTATCATAATCTTTTCTCCTTCTAGTTATTTAAAATATTCATATCTTTTAAATCTTTATTAATTCTTACTTATATATTTATTTTCTTTTTCTATTTGTTTTAAACTTCTTTTAGGCGTAGGCAAATCTTCTGGCATGGTTCCACCTAATTCCTTTATAGTATTTCTTATCTTATTACCAACTTTATAATGAGTTTGGTTAGCTTTTTTCTCACTTTTAACATTTTCTCTTTTTAATCTTGATTCGGTTTGAGTAATACGAAAAAGATTAGCTGCTAACTCTTCACTTCCCATGTTATCCAAAATATCTTCTCTATATCTTAAACCTTTTCTTTTGGCAATATCGTCTGCTGTTTCACCATTATATAAACCTTTATATCCAGCATTATGAAATTTATCAAAATTCTTAACACCTGATTCTTTAGCAGCCCTATTTAACTTGTAATTACCTTTTCTAGTTAGATTTCTTTGGTATAACCTTTTTTCATCTTCAGTTAAGTTTTCATATTCTTTTTCTATTAATTCTTGTTTTCTTGTTTGAATGGCAAAATATGTTTGACCTAATGCTACTACTTCTTTTTTAGGATCAGCATTTTGAACAATTAAATAGCAAGCATATCGTGATAACTTATAATCTATAGTTGTCCTTTTCGCCCCTTTTGGCAAATTTATCATTTTACCCACTTGGGTAAAATGATCATCAATTATAAAATTACTTTGTTTACAAGCTGTTTTTGCGTTTTCTATTACATTCATAAACTTTTGCCACTTTTTATACTCTAAAGCAACTTGTAATTCTCTAGCAAGCCAGTATTCATTACCATTTTCATCAATGTGTTTTATTTCCTCAAAAGTACTATAATTAATTTTATCTTCACTATTTAGTGCAATTGCGTTTGTCTTACCCATCTTTTTTTCCTTTCAATAAATCTTTAGCGGCTACTATAACAGATGATTAAATAATAATTTGTAAGACTTTGTCGAAAAAGTAATAAAAATAAAAAAAGAACATATAAATGTCCTTTTAGTAATCTATTTTTTCTCTTGATTTTAGATAATTTTTATCCTTGTAACTTATTTTACCTTCATAAGCAAGCCTTGAATAAAGAAAACAAAGAGGAATATTATTTTCTTTAGCAATTTTATCTTTCTTATCAAAATTATCTAAAATAAGTTTGTAAATGTTTTTTGGTATCATTTCATTTAAAGAAAAGTTATCTGCCTTTTTTTCTTCATCATCACTACCATTTATAATAACCTTACTTTTAGCTTTATTATATTCACTTTTTACGTGACCTAATTCATGATAAAGTGCAAAATAAAATGATGATTTTTCTTTTAGGTAACAAGTCATGTATATGGCAGGATTACTTCCAATAACTTTAGTACAGCCTCTTATTTTTGTTCCTTTTAAAGCCTTTTCTATAACCAGATAAATACCAAACCTATTAAATAACTTAATTAAATTATCTTTATTAAATGAATTGTTACTTTCTTTTTTAAGTTCATTAAGTAATGCATTAAAATTATCTTTCGAATAATCATTAACTTTTTGTTTTTGTATAAGCATATCACACCTAGTTATCCACAAGAAAACTTTTTTCAAATCGGCATCACTGTACTTTTTAAAAAATATAGTTTCTTTAGCATACTTATCATATATGTTAAAATCCCTTACGTTTAAGTATTTTAAAAGATCATAAGCATTTTGTAAGTATGATGTTTTGTCATTTAAAGTAATCCAACCCATTTTTTCCATTTCTTTAATATGAAATGAATTTAAATAGTCATTTATTTCTTTTTCCTCTTTAAACTTAGTATTTAAAAAATTATATAGTTTCTTTTTTGTCTCAACAAACGTTATAAGTTTAATATCAATATCCGTTATAAGACTTATTGAAATCATCAAATCTTCTGATATGTCAGCGTTTTTATTTAATATGTTATTAATATGCTTTTGGGTTATACCAAGTCTTTTTGCAAAATCACTTTGGGATATCTTGTGATACTCCAAATAATCTTTTAGCATACTACCAAAACCAAACATAACTATCCCTCCTTATAGTGTTTATCATCTATTTTAATAAACTCTATTTTTTCTATTTCAATTAAATTATACGGATATTCTCCCATCGGTTTTAAATACAATCTTATTTTTTTATTTACTCTTGCCGTGTATATTTCTTTTAAATTACCACTTTTCTTTTCTACATGATAAACATTCTTAAAAGGATGATTAATTAACTCTTGCAAATTATTAACAGGTAAAATAAGATCTTCTATTTTACGTATTATATCAAACTCTTTATCTAGATGTTTATTAATAATTTTTCTTTTTAAATCTTGTTTATACGCCGATGTTTTAATAATTTGCAAGAAAACGACCTCTTTATGCATATTATAACCAAATAAGTTATAATATGCAAGTATAACTATTAAAAAAACATAGTTTTCAAAACTACGCATTATAAAGTATTTAAATCAAAATAATCTTTATATTTTTTAGGATTTATTATCTTTCCAGGCTTAGTTTGTTTCCAACCAGTAAACTCATGCGACCATAAAGATAATTCTTTTGCACTTTTACCCTTTAATTTATTTTTTACTTTTTTCATACATTTTATTTCATCTTTTGTAAAAAATGTTAAATCAACATTAACATTAGGTGAATAAGTATCAGCTTTATCTTCATCAAAAGAAGGATCAATTATTATGTAATTATTATGCAATAAATAATTAATAATTCTCTTATAATCATCAATTATAGGCCCATGAGTTCCATTAGCATAATTTAAAATAGTGATTTTATTTCCAAGTTCTTTATAGCTTTCAAAATCAAGAGCAAACATGTTTTTCATTATTTGTGTTTTACCAAGAGGATTATCATCTAACATGTATAAAAAGCTATTTATGGTTTTAACATAATCAAATAATTTAGCTTTTTTCAAGATAACATAATAATCATCTTTTAGTCTTTCTTTGTTATCATTTAAAATTTTTATAAATTCCTCAAAACCATTTTTTAATTTTTTATATGTGTCTAAATACCCTTTTTGTGGAAAAGATTCCTTATTTTCATATCTTTCGATGGTTTTCTTCCCCCATCCTAAAAGACGTGCAAACAACTCCTGCGAAAGATTATACTTGCCTCTTATCTTTTTAAAATCTTCAAAAGTAAGACCATAACGTTTTAAATACTCAGTATATATATTATTTATAGAATCATAGCCTTGAATTTCAATTTCATTATTACAATTAGGACATCTATAAATAGATTCTTCAACCACAAAACTTTCACCATTTATTTTATAAGTATTCTTTTCTTTATATGAAACAGGACAAACTTCCTTTTCACAATTAAAACAATATTCTTTTTTCATTTTGAATTTCTCCTTTCAATTTCTATTACTTTCATGAAAAGATAAACATACTAATATATCATTATTTCTACTAGTTCTTAAGGTTAATTTTATATACACATCTTTACCATTTATATTTTTAACAAATTCAAACATCTCAGAGTTAAAATCTCTTTTACAATCATAATCTTCTGAGACATCTATACATTCACTTTCCTTTAATTCTAAAATATAATTCCAAATATCATCTATTTTTACGATACCAATATCAATAATAGCTTGTTTGTAATTAATAATCTCACCATTAATTATATAATCTCTAGGAATAATAATTCTTTTTCGTTTTTTTATTAAATCTTTACTTGTTTTTAAAAAGTATTTTAATGCTGCATTATCTAAAGTTGTTAACACATTTTACTCCTTTCACTGAATATTTGATTACTGCAAAATTATATTATCATATTATTGTATTAGCGTCAATTGTCTTCAAATGTTTCTTTGTAAAAAAGTACGGATTTGTATAATCTGTACTACTCGTTTATCGTTAAATTGTTTTCTTTTATATAATTTTTTATAACGTCTTTATATAAACTAGAATAATCTTTAGCTTCATCTTCTAAAGCATCAGCATACATCTTTGCCTCTTCATAATCCATATCTACTACTCTTTCGTAGATATTTATGTTATAGCCATTTTTCATGTCAAAAGTCTTAACCAATTTAAACTTTCCTTTACTTATTAAATCATTAAATACATTATTGTAAATGTTTTCTATTGACACACTTTCAAATGGTGAAGTTGTTAATACGTATTTTGCCTCGAAAAGTTCTATTGGAAACTTATGGACGCCTATTATTGCAGAGCCATAAGGTAAATAATTACTGATAGTTTTATCTGGCATATAAAAGTTTCTAAATTTATCTGGATTATAAGTATTATTATGAGCTATCATATAGGCTTTATTATTTTCGTTTAAATTTTCTTTTAACCAATCACATACTTCTTTAATACTTAAATAATCATCTTGTCTTGGTGTTGTAAGCTTTATGTTTGTAAATATTTTACTATCTTGATAACATATTCCAAAGATAAAATTAACGCAAAAAATTAAAATTGTAATAAAAATTAAAGCTCTATTTTTTATAATTAACAACACAAACATTAAAATAAAATATAAATAAGCCGGTAACAAAAGTAAAGTATGATGTAGTCCCATGTTTTGAATCCTTGTAAACATAAAAATAGTTACAAAATATTCAAATATAAAAACTAAAGTATATGACCTATATTTCTTTTTTATAATCCCATAAATTAATCCTATTACAATTATTATAAATATAATATATCCAAGATAGTTAAACTGAGTTATTAACTCGGTATTAAATCCTCCGGTTAAATAATACGTATAAGAATTTGCAAAATCACTAGCTATTATGTTTTTTAGAAGTGGAAATAGTGTTACTAAAAAGAAAGTTCCCATCATTAAAATAAATAATATTCCATTTTTTATAATCTTTAAAACGGCATCCTTATCTTTTATATTAGTTAAAATTAGTTTAAAAGCATAGCATAAATAATAAGAAAAAATAAAGTACATATACCATCTTCTAGTTGCTAGAAGCATAAAAGTAACAATAACCAAAATAAGAAGTCTTGGTATATCAAACCTTTTAAAATCATAAGATAATGTTAACGCTAAAATTAAAAATATGAACGTAAGTCCAAATAAATCAGGCTGACCATATATAAAAGTTGCATGTAAAATTGGAAATAAAGAAAATATTAAAAGTGATGCGTTAAAAAACACGTTTTCA
>CASEJU010000074.1 GCA_949288335.1 uncultured bacterium
ATTCCACCTCTATTATATCAGTGTATCTTGTTAAAACAGATTTATACTTATTATAATACGACTGGTAATTATTTAAAAGAGTATTATTTAAATTTGTATATGGATAAACTTTAAAATTACTACTTCCTTTAAAATATGTGTATATTAAATTAGCTTTTATATTACTAAATGTAATTTTTTTCTCATCATCTTTATTAATGTTTAAAGTAACTATCACGCCGGTTTGTCTATCTATGGTATCTTGTGCGGCAATAAAATTACCAAGGGCATAAAACACCAAAGTATCGCCAATCATTTCTACTGGCTGAATAGAGTGTGCATGGTTTCCAATAATTAAATTAACACCCATATCAGATAGTTCTTTTGCAATTTTCTTTTGACTTTCATTAGGATAGGTAGTGTACTCTTCTCCCCAATGCATTGAAACGATTATTAAATCAGCATCATCTTTTATCTTTTTAATGTCTGCTTGTGCTTTTTCTTTTAAGTAAATATTAGTTAAATATTCTTTGCCAGAAGGAGGCAATAAACCATTAGTTACGCTGGTATATGCTAAAAAAGCATATTTTATTCCGTTTTTTTCTAATACCTTTATGTTATTTTCTCTATCATCTTCTGACAAAGCCTGTCCACTATAATAAACACTTGGATAAGTTTTCCAAAAATTAACTGAGTTTATTACTCCTTCTTCTCCTTTATCCATCGTATGATTATTAGCTAAACTAACCAGGTTAAAACCTAAATTTACCATGTCCTGTCCTATTTCTTCTGGAGAGTTAAACCTGGGATAAGCAGATAACCCAAGAGCTTTACCACCGATTATACTTTCTTGGTTATAAAATGCTAAATCATGATTTTTTATTAGTGGCTCAACTTCTGTAAACATATTTGAAAAAGAATACGTTCCATCACTTTGTTTAGCATCCGTATAAACAAAGCGATGAATAAGGCAATCTCCAACCATAACCATTGAAAGTTCATTAGTATCCTTTTTAGTGGTAACTGTTGTTGTTGTATTCTTTTTCTTTTCATTGTTTAAAGATGCTTTATCCTCTTTTAAATACTTATCATATAAAAACAAACTTAAAATTATTATTACACAAATAGTCAAAAGCCATAAAACTAACTTAACCCACTTTTTTAGTCTTCTCTTCTTCTTTTTCGTCTCCTTCATTTTCTTCACTACTTTCACTACTTATTTCAAAATCAATAAATGACTCTTCTTTAGATGCAGACTTACATATTACCGTTACTTCATCACCAATTCGGTATCTTCGCTTACTTCTTTGCCCTATTAAAGACATGCTTTTTTCATCATAGTTATAATAATCTCCTTTGATATCGCTTATGTGAACTAAACCCTCTATCATGTTAGGTAATTCTACAAACATACCAAATGATGTAACACCACTTATCATACCGGTAAATTCTTCACCAACGTGATCCATCATGTACTCGGCCATTTTCATATCCTCTACTTCTCTTTCACATTCAATAGCGTCTCTTTCTTTTTGTGATGCATGTTCAGTTAAAACAGGTAAATATTCCTTAAAGTAATCTATTGTTTTTTTAGATTGGTCATTTTCGTAAAGATACGTTCTTAAAAGACGGTGAACCGTTGTATCAGGAAACCTTCTAATTGGTGATGTAAAATGGGTATATATCTTACTTGCAAGTCCAAAGTGACCTATGTTATCAGTTTGATAAACGGCTTTTTGCATAGCTCTAAGCATTAAAGAGGATAATATTTTATATTCTTTTTTATCCTTTAACTGGTCCAAAACATGCTGAATTGAAGAAGGATACTGCGTGTTTATTTTACCAGTTATCTTATAACCTAAAGAACTGATAAAATCTAAAAAATCGTTTATTTTCTCTTCTTTTGGAGTACCATGAACACGATATACAAATGGTAATTCCATGTAAAAAACATGAGATGATACCGTTTCATTAGCCGCTATCATAAAGTCTTCAATCATTTTTTCACCTGAGGCACGTTCCCTTAAAACAACATCAATTGGCTTTCCGGCCTCATCCGCAATAATTTTAGCTTCATCAGTATCAAAGTCTATTGCGCCCCTTGCACTTCTTGCTTTTCTTAAAATATCAGCAAGTTCTTTCATTAACGTTAAATCCTTAGTAAAAGGCTCATAACCATCCTCAACGATACCTTCGTCAAGCCATTTATTAACCTTTTTATAAGTCATTTGTAGTCTTGATTTAATAACGCTTTCAAATATATCATGACTAACAACTTTTCCTTTATTATCAATTTCCATAACGCAGCTTTGAGTTAAACGCTCAACGCCTGGATTAAGTGAACAAATACCATTAGATAACTTATGCGGAAGCATTGGAATAACCCGGTCTACCAAATATACACTAGTACCTCTTTCATATGCCTCATCATATAACTTTGTTCCAGGTTTAACATAATAAGATACATCAGCGATGTGAACACCTAGTTCATAGTTACCATTTTTTAGTTTTTTTATTGATATAGCATCATCAATATCCTTTGTATCGTCACCATCGATGGTAAAAATAACTTCATTAGTTAAGTCTTTTCTTCCTACCTTATCTTCTTTTCTTACACTATCTGGAATACTATCTAACTCTTCTAATACCTCATCTGGAAACTTAGGAGAAAAAGCATGCTTATAAACAATCGATTCAACGTCTACTCCAACATCATTTTTATGACCTATAATTGTTTTTATTTCCGCTAAAACAGTATTATGATCAAGTTCTTTTATAACGTTTAATAAAACGATGTGCCCATCTACCGCGTTTTTTAAGCTTTCCTTTGTTAATACTATTTTCTGCTTAAACTTTTTATCACTTACGATAACGGTTGGGTTACCATTATTAAATGAATATTCACCAACTATTGGTCCGTAACTTCTTTTAGCTATTCTAAGAACACGACCTTCTTTTTTTGCACCAGTATTCTTATTTGTTATTTCAACAATAACCATATCACCATCTTGAGCACCGTTTAGATGTTCTTTATCCACGTGAATATCTTCTTCATCTTCCATTAAAACAAAACCAAATCCCTTATCAGATACATCTATCTTACCCTTTTTTAAATGACTGTATTTAAAAGCCATATATTTATCTTTATTAGTATGATATATAATTAAACTACTTTCTAATTCTCCTAATACCTTAAGCATATTTTCCATTTCACTAGTGGTATCAAGTCCTAATATATCCTTAAGTTCAAAAACAGTATAAGCCCTATCGTTTTCTTCTAATATATTTAGTATTCTATCTTTCATAAGTTTTCTCCTTATCTAATATTATTATAAAACAAAAAAAGACTTATAACCAAGTCTTTTTAGTATTACATGTCTACTATTATACATAATGCAAAAAATATAATCCCTAAAACGTACGTTAATCTTGTTATAAAAAGCTCTCCTCCACGCTCTTTACGATTCATGAACAAATCAGCATTACCACCGGTTATTATGTTTCCGCTTTCGGCTTTGCCACTTTGTAAAAGTACGATAATAATAAGTAAAACAGATACAATCATTAGTATTGTAAGCATGATAATCCTCCTTTTACTAGGTAATATTTTAGCATACATTTAATTTTATTACAACATCTTTAAATTTATTTATTCTTAAATTGCATGATGGCTCCATCTCTTTTGCCATCCAAATAAACTAACGCAAAAGCAGTGATCATTGTAATTATATAAAATAAATAGCAAACTAAATTCAAATTAAAGGTTATAACGTTATTATCAAAAGTCTCTATTGTTAAACCTTCATCAATTACAAAGGACATAACAATACTTATAATAAGTGAAATTACAAATACTATTAAACCTATTAACATATGTTTATTTACTTTTTTACCATATAAAGTTTTTTCAAATGCTTCTTTTTCTTCTTTTTTTACTTTTTCGTACATATTTATCCTCCTTAATTATATAACGTATTTATTATTTAAGTAATCTTCGTTTTTAATTTGCTTTATTCTTCTCATAAGTTCTCCATCTTTATCCGAGTATGGATACTTAGGTCTTATAATTTTAAACGTCTTGTCATAATCAACGTTTCCGTTTTCTAAATAAGTAACAAGTTGCTCATTAAATACGTCTTGTTTATGCTCATCTAGTTCACTTAAAAGATCATCTATTTCAGATTTTATCGCTTCAATTAATTCATCTTTTTTTGATTCTTCTATATCCTTATTAAATATGTTAGTAAATCGTTCTTTAAAATTACCAGCGACTTTTTTTACGTCAGAATCATTTGAATCTTTATTTAAATAAGTGATTCTTGGACTTTCTTTTACTATCTTTTCTCCTCGTTTAAGCGCTACATATGATATTTCTTTTATTTCTTTTTCAGAAAGTTCTTTTTGACCAAAAATCTTATTCGTATCTAAATCCTTAATCATTTGATAAGACAAAGAAGAGTAAACCGCTTCCATTTCCTCATCGGTTGCTTTAGGTATTTTAATTTTCTCATCTAAAAGTTTTTGATAATAAAATCTTTCAAGTAATTTTTCATATTCTTCTATCTGATCTAAAAAATTCATACTTTTCAACTTATAATATTCATGCATACTTAAATAGCCGTCTAGAACGTCGCTTAAATTAGCAGCATCCTGATACATGCTTTTAACAAATTCTTTACTATAATATCTTAAAGGAAACAATTCAAAATTAACGGTATGCTTTTTATTTACGTATTTCATACACATTTCTTTAGTTATAAAATCCCTTGGAACCATTTTCAAATTATCCACATCAAGGTCCACCAATTCATCATAAAATGACTTATCAAGAACATCAGAAGGAGTTTTTGGGTGTATTTTTTTATGAGTATTAGCGTAAGCCAAATAAGTATTTTTATTTCTAAATTCTTTTTTTACTTCATCAAAAGGCATCCCTACGTTTATCGCCTCAACGTATAATTCAGTATTTAATCTACTTTCAGGAATTTTTTTTATGTTATGATAATCGTTTCTTATACTATTTACCAAATAATCTTCTGAAACGTAATATTTTTTATAACGTTTTGGAATTTTACTTAATGGTAAACCGTTTTTGCTTGCTAAAAGCCATAGCTTTATATCACGCTTTTCTTCTGGAATCTTAAATATATATTCCGGATCCTTCTTAATTTCTTCTTCATATGATTTTCTACATAAATCTTTTAGCTCTTTAGATGAATTAACATACTTTTCTGGAACTAAATTTACAGCAAGACCAGATTTTACCGCTAAAAGCCACATGCGAGCATCTTTATATTCCAAAGGAAATAAGAATATGTTTCTTGGGTTTTCTTTTATTTTTTGTTCGTACGTTTCTTTATTTACGTACTGCTTTGGCATGCTTGATATATCAAGGCCATTTTCAAAGGCTAAAGTATATAGTTCTTTTTTACTACTATACGGAACCTTAGAAGTACCAAAAGGAACATATTTAACGTTGTTAGGATTTATTTTAATGGCGTAATAACATAAGTCTAAATCCACCATGCTTATTGGAACGTCCGCTAAAGAACCATTATTTAACAAAGATAATTTACAAAGGTCTAAATTAATTGCTTTCCTAGGAAGTTTTTTTAAGCTAACACCATTTTTTACACAAAGAACATAAAAATCATTATCTAAGAATTCTAAAGGAATATCTTTTAAATTAAAATCGTTAGGGCTATTTTCAACTGATGCTTCACAAATTTCTCTTGTTCGATACTTAAAAGGAACCAAGCTTAAAGGATATCCGAAATGTTTAACGTTTGTTAAATATTCTTTAATTCTGTGTTTTTTAGATAAAATAAATAAAATAGAATTTGTTTTTATAAGTTTTATTTTTTTTACCTTCAATTTTAAACCAGCAGGATAAACTACAACGTTTGTTTTGTTGATTTCTGATAGTCTTTTGATTTCTTTAAATTTTCTTTGTCTTTCTATAGCTTTTTCATACTCTAAATCAAGATAATCCTTATCAGTCATGGCTTATTTCCTTTCATATTATACGAAAGTATTATATCACAAAGAAAAAAAAAGAGCTAGCACCCTAGTTCTTCTTCTATCCTAATCAATTGGTTATACTTACAAATCCTATCAGTTCTAGACATAGACCCAGTTTTTATTTGGCCCAAATCAAGCCCTACCGCCAAATCAGCAATGGTTGTATCTTCAGTTTCACCAGAGCGATGTGAAATAATAGTTTTATAACCATTTTCTTTCGCTAGCTTTATGGTTTCTAAAGTCTCGGTAATAGTACCAATTTGATTTACTTTTAAAAGAATTGCGTTACCCGCTTTCATGTTAATACCTTTTTGTAAGCATTCTTTATTAGTAACAAATAAATCATCTCCAACAAGCTGGATTTTATCTCCTAATTCTTTAGTTATCTTAGCAAAACCATCCCAGTCATTTTCATCCACCGGATCTTCTATTGATACGATTGGATACCTACTTACTAGTTCCTTATAAAAGTCTATTAGTTCGTCCGTTGTAAGGCTTCTTCCTTCACCTTTTAAGTTATATTTTCCATCACTATAGAACTCTGATGCAGCAACGTCAATTGCAAGTTTAACGTCTTTTCCCGGTTCATAACCCGCCTTTTTAATAGCATCCATAATAAGTTCAAAACCTTCGGTGTTAGACCCTAAATCAGGCGCAAATCCACCTTCATCACCCACACCAGTAGATAAACCTTTCTTGTTTAAAACATTTTTTAAAGCATAAAACACCTCGGAACCAACACGTATTCTTTCATGGATAGTATCTCTTTGTGGAATTATCATAAACTCTTGAAAATCAAGCTTGTTATCAGCGTGAGCACCACCGTTTAATATGTTCATCATAGCAACAGGAAGCGTTCTTCCTTCGGCTACATATTTGTATAAAGGCATGCCTTTAGCCTTTGCAGCAGCTTTTAATACGGCCATTGAAACACCTAATATTGCGTTAGCACCCAAGCTTTTTTTTGTTTTAGTACCGTCAAGCTCAAGCATTGCCGTATCAATACCGTACTGATCAAATACATCCATTCCAATTACAACCGGCTTAATTCGTTCATTTACGTTTTTAACGGCTTTTAAAACTCCTTTACCATTATATCTGCTAATATCATTATCACGCATTTCAAGCGCCTCACGCTCTCCAGTTGACGCACCAGATGGAACGGCAGCGCGAGCCATAACACCGTTTTCTAGCGTTACGTCAACTTCTACCGTTGGGTTACCTCTAGAATCTAAAATTTCTCTTGCTTTTACATCTATTATCTTCATTTTATCCCTACCTTTCTAATAACTATTATAGCACTCTAAAGCACTTAAAATAAAGAATTTATACAATTATGTAAATTGACTTTAAAGCGTCTTTTAAGGTATAATATTATCTTAGAATAAAAGGAGGGATAAAAATGCAAATCATATTACTTGACGAAATAAGATTTGACCAATTTGCAATATCCCATCCTAGACACAACTATTACCAAACAAGTAACTATGGTAGACTAATGACGAAAAACGGATATAACGCGTACTACTTAGGCTTATCAGATAACATGGGCGAAATAAAGGCTGCTACTTTAATGCTTGTTAAAAACGACTCTAAAGAAAAAAGAAAGATGGGCTATGCACCAAGAGGTTTTCTAATTGATTGGAATGATGAAAATTTAGTAAAAGAGTTTACCGAAAGTTTAAAAGACTTTTTATCTAAAAGAAATTTTACTTACTTAAAATTAGATCCAATGGTTATATATAAAGAACATAACCTTGACGGTAGTGAAAAAAGCTTGGCAGATACCAATACGTCATTAGTACAAAAGCTTCAAAGCCTAGGTTATATCCACATGGGATATAATAATGGTATGGAAGCTTCAAAACCAAGGTGGAACGCACTTGTAAGCTTAGATAGTAACATAATAAATTTATATAATTCAATCTCTAAGGAAGCAAGAGAAAAAATTAACGAATCAGCTAAAATGGGGAACAAAGTTTATAAAGGTAGCACAAATGATATAACAATTTTATTTAACTTGATAAATAAAAATAACCCACCACTTGATTACTACCTTGATTATTACCAGTTTTACGGACAAAATCAATTTGAAATATACTTTAATAAGCTAGAACCAATTTCATACGTTAATTTAAGTAAATCAAATTATGAAAAAGAAGAACAAAGAAACAACGAATTAAACATGCAAATGCAGGACTTTAATAATCCAAATAAAGACGCAATAATAAACGAAAAATTAAAATCGGACGAATTAGTTGCAAAATACAAAAAGAACATGTTAGAAGCAAGTAATTTGTTCCAAAAGTATCCAAACGGATTAATCACCGCTGGTGTTGCGATAATAAAATATGGAAAAACGATAACGTTTTTCGCAAGTGGTGTTAATGAAGAATTTAAATACCAATATCCTGAGTACTTGCTTAAGTGGCAACTAATGCAAGAATTTGCAAATCAAGGTTATAAAATCATTAACCTCGGTGGTATGACAAGTGATTTTAAAAAGGATTATGAGTCAACCATAAAATCGGAAATGTCAAATAAAATCGTAGAATACGTAGGAGAATTTGATTTGGTTATAAATAAAAAATCTTATTATACCGGTAGCAAATTAGCACCTATTCTTAACTGGCTTAATACACCTATTTAGATATTAAAAAAGACATTCAAATTTGAATGTCTTTTTATTAATTATAATTAAGCATCAATCTTAGTAACTGTACCAGCACCAACAGTACGTCCACCTTCACGGATAGAGAACTTAGTACCATTTTCAAGTGCGATTGGTGCAATTAATTCAACTGTCATAGAAACATTATCACCAGGCATAACCATTTCTGTACCTTCTGGTAATGTAACAACACCAGTTACGTCTGTTGTTCTAAAGTAGAACTGTGGTCTGTAGTTTGAGAAGAATGGAGTATGACGTCCGCCTTCTTCTTTACTTAATACGTAAACTTGAGCTTCAAATTTAGTATGTGGAGTAACAGTACCTGGTTTAGCAAGTACTTGACCACGTTGTACGTCATCACGTGAAATACCACGTAATAATACACCAGCGTTATCTCCTGCTTCAGCGTAGTCTAATTGCTTACGGAACATTTCAATTCCAGTAACAACAGTCTTTTGAGTTGGTTTTAAACCTACGATTTCAACTTCATCATTTAACTTTAATTGTCCACGTTCAACACGTCCAGTAACAACGGTTCCACGACCAGTAATAGTAAATACGTCTTCGATTGACATTAAGAATGGTTTTGTGTTGTCTCTTTCAGGAGTAGGAATCCATTCATCAACAGCGTCCATTAATTCATCAATTTTTTCTTCCCACTTAGGATCTCCTTCAAGTGCTTTTAATGCAGAACCTCTAATAACTGGAGTGTTATCTCCATCGTATTCATACTTGTTTAATAGTTCACGAACGTCCATTTCTACTAAATCTAGCATTTCTGGATCGTCAACCATATCGCATTTGTTCATGAATACAACGATTCTTGGAACACCAACTTGACGAGCAAGTAAGATGTGTTCTTTAGTTTGTGCCATAGGACCATCAGTTGCAGCTAAAACAAGGATTGCTCCGTCCATTTGTGCAGCACCAGTAATCATGTTTTTAACATAATCAGCGTGTCCTGGGCAGTCTACGTGAGCATAGTGACGTTTGTCAGTTTCGTACTCAACGTGTGCAGTATTGATTGTTATACCACGTTCTCTTTCTTCTGGAGCTTTATCGATATCTGCATAGTCTTCGAATTTAGCTTGACCTTTTTCAGATAATCTCTTAGTAATAGCAGCAGTTAAAGTAGTTTTACCATGGTCAACGTGTCCAATAGTACCAATGTTAACATGTGGTTTTGAACGATCAAATTTTTCTTTTGCCATAATTAAATTTCCTCCCTATATAAATTACATATCTATTTTATCTAATCTAAGGGAAAATAGCAAGTATTTTCCCTCAGGATTATTTATTATTGTGCACCATTTTTCTTAATGATGTCTTCAGAAATATTTTTAGGTACTTCTTCATAATGATCAAAGAACATAATAAACGTTCCACGTCCTTGCGTATTTGATCTTAACGATGTAGCATATCCAAACATTTCTGATAATGGTACGTAAGCACTTATCTTAAGTGCGTTACCAACTGATTCTTGACCCATAGGACGTCCACGACGAGATGTAATATCTCCCATAACGTTACCCATGTACTCATCAGGAACGGTTATGTCAACCTTCATGATTGGTTCAAGAAGAACTGGCTTACATTTGTTCTTAGCTTCTTTTAATGCAAGAGAAGCCGCAACCTTAAAGGCCATTTCGTTAGAGTCAACGTCATGGTATGATCCATCAAATAACGTTGCTTTAACATCAATCATAGGATATCCTGCAAGAATACCGGTTTTCATAGCTTCTTGTAATCCTTTATCTACTACCGGAATGTATTCACGAGGAACAACACCACCGACAATAGCATCAACGAATTCATAGCCCTTATCTTTATTAGGTTCAAACTTAACCCAAACGTGTCCATACTGACCACGACCACCGGATTGCTTAATGTATTTACCTTCACAATCACCGGTTTGAGTTAAGGTCTCACGGTAAGCAACTTGAGGTTTACCAATGTTTGCCTCAACGCCAAATTCCCTTCTCATTCTATCAACGATAACATCCAAATGAAGCTCACCCATACCAGATATTACCGTTTGACCAGATTCTTGATCAGTTTCAGCTTTAAAAGTTGGGTCTTCTTCAGCTAATTTTTGTAATGCCGTTGACATTTTTTCTTGGTCTCCCTTACTCTTTGGTTCGATAGCAATCGAAATAACTGGTTCTGGGATAACCATTTTTTCTAAAATTACCGGATGTTTTTCATCACATAACGTATCACCAGTTGTAGTGTTCTTAAGTCCTACAGCCGCTGCTATATCACCTGCGAATACTTCTTGTATTTCAGTTCTATTATTAGCGTGCATCTGTAAGATACGTCCAATTCTTTCCTTCGTGTTTTTGTTAGCATTTAAAACGTATGAACCACTTTTTAAAGTACCAGAGTAAACACGGAAGAACGATAATCTACCAACGAATGGATCAGTCATTATCTTAAATGCTAAAGCAGAGAATGGTTCAGAGTCTGATGCATGTCTTTCTACTTCTTTATCATTTTCATCATGACCTTTAATTGATGGAATATCAGTTGGTGCTGGTAAATAATCAACAACCGCATCAAGCATTAACTTAACACCAATGTTACCAAGTGCGGTACCACACATTACTGGGAACATCTTAACAGCAAGAACACCTTTTCTGATTGCTCTTTTAATTAAGTCTACGCTTATTTCAGCTCCTTCTAAGTATTTTTCCATCAACTCTTCGTCGAATTCAGCAGCATCCTCAATCATTTGGATTCTTTTTTCTTCAGCGATATCCTTTAAGTCAGCTGGTATTTCAATTTCAATTGGATTTTCTTCTGGTTTACCATCATACTGGTATGCCTTCATGGTAACTAAATCTATGATACCGTTAAAATCTGATTCAGCTCCGATTGGCCACTGGATAGCTGTTGCTTTAACACCAAGACGTTGCTTAATACTTTCAACGCTAGCTGCAAAGTCAGCTCCCATTTTGTCCATCTTGTTAGAGAAAACAAGTCTTGGTACGTGCATTTCGGTTGCTTGACGCCAAACGTTTTCCGTTTGAGGCTCAACACCATTTTGAGAATCAAGTACCGTAACAGCACCGTCTAATACCCTAAGTGATCTCGTAACTTCAATCGTAAAATCTACGTGACCCGGAGTATCTATAATATTAAGTCTATTGCCCTTCCAAAATGCGGTAGTTGCAGCAGAAGTAATGGTAATACCACGTTCCTTTTCTTGTTCCATCCAGTCCATCTGTGATTCACCATCATGGGTTTCACCAATCTTATGAATCTTGTGAGTATGGAACAAAACACGCTCAGTACAAGTTGTCTTTCCGGCGTCAACGTGAGCCATAATACCAATGTTACGAGTGTTTTCTAATGAATATTCACGAGCCATATACTTCTCCTTTCCTACCAACGATAATGTGCAAATGCTTTATTAGCTTCTGCCATTCTGTGAGTATCATCTTTTTTCTTAACAGCTGCTCCTGTTTCGTTTGAAGCATCGATAAGTTCATTTGCTAACTTTTCAGCCATTGTTTTACCACCACGCGAACGAGTTGCGTTAACAATCCAACGAAGTGCTAAAGCTTGCGCTCTATCTGGTCTTACCTCAACCGGAACCTGATAGTTTGCACCGCCGACACGACGAGCCTTAACCTCTAATGATGGAGTTACGTTTTCCATGGCTTTTTTAAACACGTCATTTGCGTTTTCTCCGGTTCTTTCATGAATCATGTCAAACGCATCATAAACGATAGTTTCTGCTTTTCCACGTTTACCATCTAGCATAATTTGATTAATTAATTTAGTAATTACTTTTGAATTATAAACTGGATCTGGTAATACGTCTCTTTTTACAGCACGTTTCTTACGCATATATTATCCTCCTTTATTATTTCATCTTATTTTTTATTTCTTTGGCTTTTTTGCGCCATACTTACTTCTTGCTTGTTTTCTGTCAGCAACACCCGCGGTATCCAAAGTACCTCTTATGATGTGATAACGTACACCGATAAGGTCCTTTACACGACCACCACGTATTAATACTACGCTGTGTTCTTGTAAATTGTGCCCTTCTCCCGGAATATAAGCAGTTACCTCATAACCATTACTTAAACGTACACGAGCATACTTACGTAATGCTGAGTTTGGTTTTTTAGGTGTCATAGTTCCAACACGAGTACATACACCACGTTTTTGTGGCGAGTTAGAACTTAGGTTCTTCTTTTTTAAAGTGTTGGTTCTAACGAGTAAAACCGGTGCTTTTGGCTTACGGGTTTTCTTTTGTCTTCCATGACGAAGAATTTGGTTTATTGTAGGCATAATTTCTACTCCTTTCTTAACACACTACCTGGTGTTTCATTTATGATATATTTTTAAGCCTCACCAAAAAGTAAGACTTAAACATAAGCTTATATAATATAACACTTTTTTTGCTTTTTTGTCAATACGTTTTCTTAAGCTGCTTTGTTATCTTTTGCACTAACGTTACTTTTTAAACCATATTTTTGGTTAAACTTCTCAGCTCTACCAGTTTTTGACTGCATCGTTGCTTGACCGGTATAATATGGATGACATTTTGAACAAACTTCTACGTGAATTTTATCCTTTGTAGACTTTGTCTCAAAAGTAGCTCCACAAGTACAAGTAACCGTTGAAGTTTTGTAAATACTTTCTTTCTTAGGCATATTCATAGCTCCTTTCGCCATGACTTACATAAAGTCATAGATTTAAAATCTTTAATATTATAACAATTGTTTAATTATTTTGCAAGCATTTTTTCATCGATTAAATCAATTACCGCTTCGCCCATTGCTTTATATCCATCTTTAGTAGGATGAATTTCTAATTTTTTTGGTAAATACTCATTATTAGCTAAAAAAGTATCGTGTATATCAACGTAAGTCATATCATATTTTCTTGTTAACTTCTTCATCTTATCATTAGCATAAAGTATAATGGGCTCTACCGAATCCGCCAAGTTAGAAGAAAAATTTGTAAACGGATTATAAAAGCCAAATACCATTATTTGTTCTTTACAAGACTTTCTAAGTTCATATAAAAGTTTATCAACGTCTCTTATTGATTCATCAACGTAAGTATATATATCACCAAACTCGCTTAAGTCAAAAGAAGTTCCTATGTTAAGTTTATAAAAAAGATCATTAGAACCTATACTTACCGTTACTAAATCGGCCTTTATAAGAGCGTTTTTTAACGTTATTTCTTTACCATCTACCTTTACTTTTTTATTACTTTTTAAATCGTTTAACAAATCTATACTGCGATAACCACTTTTAGCGAATTTTTTTGTGTAAAATTCTAAAACCTCTTTATCTTTTAAATATTCGGATACATAATCTCCATAACTTTCTTCAATTGAGTTATCTGGTGTTTGCCCAGCTGCTAATGAATCACCTAAAGAAAGATAATAAATACTTCTGTCACGCGTTAATAAAAATATGGTAATTAATATTATTCCGGTTATCATAAAACCTATTAGCAACTTATATCTTCTTTTCATAAAAACCTCCCGTTTATAAAATAAAAATAGTATTCAAACCAATACTATTTTATTTATAAAAAAGGATTTTTAGTACTTATTTTAATTACCTTCCTCAAGTTTTATTTTAGCTCCTATTTTAGTTAACTTTTCAACAATATCCTCATAACCCCTTAAGATGTAATCCGCGTTTAAAATAACCGTTTTACCTTCCGCGATTAATCCCGCAAGAACAAGCGATGCACCGGCTCTTAAATCAGATGCAACAACTTTTTTGCCCTTTAATTTAGTAGGTCCTATAATAATTGCTTTAGATACGGTTAACAGCTCCGTTGTTGCCCCCATTTTATTTAATTCCAATAAATTCAAAAACCTGTTTTCCCAAATGGTTTCATTAATCATGGATTTACCATTTGCCTGAGTAAGAAGAGTTGCCATTGGTTGCTGTAAATCCGTTGGAAACCCTGGGTATACTTGAGTCTTTATGTTTACTGGTTTTAAAGAGCTAGGAGCACTTATCTTTATATAATCAACACCTATTTCCATTGGTACGCCCGCTTCTTCTAACTTAGAAATCAAAGATTCAACGTGCTCTGGAATGATATTTTCAATTACAACGTCTTTTCCAATCATGCTTGCTAAAATCATGTACGTACCCGTTTCAATATAATCGGGAACAACCTCATGAAAACAAGAATGTAAATAATCAACGCCCACTATTTTTATCTCACTTGTTCCGGCTCCACTAACCTTAGCTCCCATGTTATTTAAAAACGTGGCAACGTTTACAATGTGCGGCTCTTTAGCAGCATTAGAAATTATCGTTGTCCCTTCCGCTTTTACCGCGGCAAGCATAAGGTTAATAGTTGCTCCAACCGATGCAAAATCCAAATTTATTTTGGCACCCTTTAACTTATCTGCCGTAATAACGAACATATTATCTTCTTCTTTAATTTTAGCACCTAAAGCTTCAAAGCCCTTAAGATGAAGGTTTATTGGTCTTGCACCAATCGAACATCCGCCCGGGAAATACATTTCTACATGCTTAAACTTACTTAATAGTGCGCCCATAAAATAATATGATGCTCTTAATTTTTTTGAAACTTTTTCCGGGATTAATTTATTTTCTATTTTTGAAGAATCAATTTTAATAACATCACCATTTCTAATAACAGTTGCTCCAAGATGATTTAGAATTTCATCTAAAGCATCAATATCAGATATACTAGGTACGTTTGCAATGGTTACTTCCTCATCACATAAAACCGCGGCAGGCACAAGTGCTACAGCACTATTTTTCGAACCACTAATTTTTATTTTACCACTTAATTTATTGTTTCCCTCAATTATTATTTTGTGCATATTACTCCTCCATATCTACATAGTATTTTATTAAAATTTTCATAAATAGTGATTAATCAGCCCTATTTTTTGATCCGAATAAATTATTCTTATAATGCACTACCTTTTTAATTTCACTTTCTCCCGATGCAATTATTACCCTTGGATCATACTCGTTTTTATTATATTCTAAAAATCTTCTTACCTCACCAGACCAAGCGACTTGTAAATCAGTATTAATATTAATTTTTGATACACCACAAAAAATAGCTGTTTTTATCATGTTATCACTAAGTCCTGAGGCTCCGTGAAGGACAAGTGGAATCTTAACACTTTTACAAATTAGTCCTAAAAGTTCAAAGTCTAACTTTGGTTCTTCTTTATATATACCATGCTTATTACCTACTGATGGTGCTAAAGAATCAACGTTTGTTTGTAAAACAAAGTCTTTTGCATCCTCTGGTGTTATTTTATCTTCATTATTAAACGTTCCTAAAAAAGCTTCTACACTAACGTTTTTATCTTTGGCATATAAAATAACTTCATTCGTATCAATAATGTTATTATTAATATTTTTATCTGAAGAATCTATCATAACCGAAGTAAATCCGGCATCAATTGCTTTCTTACAAGATTGAACTGATGAGGCGTGATCCAAATGAAGTACTACTGGAATAGTTATGTTTAATTCTTCAATTAATGATGTAACCGCGCTATATACAACATGATATCCCCCGAAATAAGAAACACTTTTTTCAGTTACAGCAAGAATAACCGGGCTTTTATCCTCTTGGCAAGCTTCCAAAATAAACCTAGTCCATTCTAAGTTATTTATGTTATAAGCAGCAATAGCATATCCTTTTTTAGAGGCAATGCTTAATAAATTATTACTGTTGACTAACAACGTAATCACCTTCTAATTTAATTTTAACATATTTTAAATATACAAACAAAGAAAAACACCAGAATTTACATTCTAGTGTTAACTATTAGTACCTATTCATTATCTTTTGTTTTGCAGCACTAAACTCATCTTCAGTATATACCCCTTCAAATTCTTCACCATCAGCATCAACGTACACATCTTCTGTTTCACCAATTATATCAGATGAATCTTCTTCTTTGCCCGGAGCAACGTCTTCTTCACCAATAATCTCTCCTGGTTTTTCATCATCACCATCTATAACAGGATCCCCAACTGGTTTTCCGCCTTCTTCTACAACCTCATCTTTTGGCTTATCCTCTGGTTTTGGATCAGGTAAAGTTTCTTCTTTTTCGGTTGTCGTTCCAAGGTTTACCGAATCTTTTATAGTTTCTTTTGAACCAGACGAACCATTAACTTTTTCTCCGTGTTTTTCTATGGTTTTTGTATCATCACCTTTAGAGAAAGATGAATCATTAGCTTTATTAGCATCACTTTCAACGTACTTGCTACCAAATTCAGTAATTTCTTTACCATAAGTACCATCTTCTGCTGCTTTTGCAATTATTGATGCAACATCAATTCCCCATTCTCTTGCAAGTTCTTTTACATAATCCTCGTTTGAAAAACTTTGATGTTCTCCTTTTAAAACATCGATTTGATCCTTTGTTAAATAATTACCATATATTGAGCATACCGCTTGAAAATAGTCCATGTATACTTTCCAACGCTCTGGTTTTTCAACCGATAAGTCTTCATCATTTTTTATTTCTTCGTAAATATCATAAAAGTCCTGAGATAACTTACTTAATTGGTTTGTATCTTTTTCTCTTATTGATTTTAAAGAGCTTTCTAAATTCATAGCAATTTTATCATTATATTTTTGTTCTTTTGTTTTTAAGCCTTCTATTTCTTCTTTATATTCTGTTATTTTTAACTCGCATTTACTTATTTTTTTATTATACTTTTCAGTCTTTTCTGGTTTATCGGTAATTTCTTTATTATATCTTGCTATTTTTTGCTCTTCTTCATCTATTTTAGCTTGTAGTTTTAAAATTTCCATTTCATTTTCATCAGAGTTTGTATTTCCTAAAATAGCACTTGGAGTAACTAATTTATCAGATTCTATGTTATTAATTTTATTTTCTATTTCAACGTTACTTGGGTTAGTAGACTGCAATATACCAGTTATACTTGCATAATTTTCTAATGCATCAGTTACATATACATCGTTATATAAATCAACACCAAAGTTTAATAAAGCGTTAAAAATCTCTTCATCAGACACTCCGTTAAAATCGTCTTTTTCTAAAGTTCTATTATAAAACTTAATAAGGTTTTTAATGTTTATTTGTGCCCCGGTATTTTCTTTTATAGCCTGTGCTACCTCGTTTACTTCTTCAGCGTCATTAGCTTTAAAATCAGCCGCTAAAACGTATTTATAATCATCGTTTACTATGTCATTTTCTAATTGACTATCGTAATCATTTTCATTTTGATTAATTACGTATGCAGCGGTTGCACCACCACCAATAGCAACGGCTAAAGCTGTTGCACCTGCTATTATAGCTTGTTTTTTTCTTTTCTTCTTTCGTCTTCTTTCCCTGATGGATGAAATGGTATTTTTATCCTCACTTTTTTCTTGCATTTTTCTATAATCTTCCATAGTAAGCATAAGTTTTTCCCCCTTTGTGTTTGAATGCCATATATCCTAGCACAAATACCTTAATTTGTCAATACAATAAGAGAATAAACAAACAACGTTAAACTACCAATTATAAAAGCATATTTACCTGTTTTTGCAGATAATCTTCTTCCTAGCCAAAAGCCTAAAACCGTAAAAAAAGCACTTATTATACAAAAAGATAAACAAGCAAGCAAAACGCTATCATAAATATAATTAATTCCTATTCCAACCGAGAAACTATCAAAACTAACCGAAACAGCAAAAATAATGGTTCCGATTATGTTAAGTGGCCTTATTTTTGGTGTTTTCTCAAAAAAATGAGTAAACATGTCAAACGATAATATCAAAAACACTATAAATAATACAAACCTTGGTTTTATAATGGTATAACTAAATAATTTAACACCAATACCATTTCCAATTAACGGCATAAAAAAATGAAAAATACCAACCGTTAATGCCGTAATTATTACGTTTTTAACCCGCACGTTCTTAATCCCATAAGATAATGCAAGAACAAAAGCATCCATGCTTAAACTAATTGCAATCAATATAATGTTTACGATGAGAAATCACCTTCCTACATTATCCTATTACATTAACCTTAAAAATATTTTTCAATTAACTCTTTTATAAAAGATTTATACTCAACTGAAGATGTATCAGCAGTTTCTTCAGCTTCCAAAAGACATAAAGGAGGAAATAAAACGCACCACCAGTTATCACCTTCGCCTTTTCCTAACGTAACAAGAAGCGACTCATACTCTCCCGCCTCATAAGTTATTCCTTTGTAAGTTTTTTCAGGAAATTCATGCATTCCATAATCAATCGTGTAAGAATATTCTTTATCTTTCATTTCATCTTTTAAAATCTTATTAAAGTTACCCATGTTATCTTGAATTAAACCTCTTGCTTCTTTCGTACTCTTTGAGTTTTCAAGTAAGGTATATAATTCTTTTTGCATCTTATCTCTTACGTCCTCTTTTATTTTTTGATCCCTTGGTGAATTACTATTTGCAAGCACACGAAACCTTATCGCGGAATCCGGAATCCTAACTTCTTCTTTAGTATTAGTTTTATTGAAAAATACGTATAATGACAATAATGCTAGTAAAATTATTATAATTTTTTTCATTTAAAAATCACCCTCTATTACCTAGTGAGTGATTTTTAATAATTATATACGAAAATAAACCTATTTTTATCCGACAAATCTTTTTTTACTTCGACCGTTACATTACCTAGATATTTCAATGCGAGACGCTTTATATCTTCAGCTTGAGTTACTCCTATTTCAAAAGCTATTAAAAATTTATCTTTTAATATGTATTTTGCATCTTTTAAGATTTTATCATAAAATTCCAAACCATTATTTTTAGCATACAACGCAAGATTTGGTTCATTATTTTTTACAATGCTTTGGATTTCTTCATCTTCCATTATATACGGCGGATTACTTACTATTATATCAACCTTTAATTTTTCATTAATATAAGGCTTTAACATATCACCTTCAAAAAAAGATACGTTCGCTTTGTTATTTATACTGTTTTTTTTAGCAACCAACAAAGCACTATTACTGATGTCTGAGGCATAAATGTGAGTATTAAGTTCTTTCGAAAGAGTAATTGCAATAGCTCCAGAACCTGTTCCAACATCTATAATAAGTGGATTACTAAAAAATTTAGAACGTTTAATTACTTCTTCTACTAACTCTTCTGTTTCGCGCCTTGGAATTAATACGTTTTCATTAACGTCTAATATATATCCATAAAAATCAACGTTTCCAACGATATACTGAACAGGTTTACCTTGCTTTAATAACTTAATTGCATCTTTTATGTTACCTTTGTAATACTTTTTTAAATACTCTATTTCTTTATTCATGATATTCACCATCATACACGATTAATGGAACTAACATCTCATCAATTGTTAATCCTGAATGAGCAGATTTATGCATATGTCCTTTCTTATCATACCTAATCGCCTTATTTCCTGTTCCTATGGCAAAATAATCTCCTAAAGCATCATAAAAATATTTGTTTTTTATTCCGTTACCATATAGTTTCTTTTTTATAACTTCATCTTTAGTCATTAGTATAAAATCATCTTTTAATATCCTTTTTATTTTTAAAGGAAAAATCTTTTTATATTCATCCTTAACCCTAAAGATAGCCACCCTTGAATCACCTGAAAAATCGTTTTTTAACATGTTAATAATATCTGGATAATCGCTTAAAGTTATGTAATCAACGTTCAAATGCCCATGATCAGCTAACGCTATTACGGTGGTATCTTTCAAAGAAGTACAAATTTTTTTAAACTTTTTATCTAATTTCTTTAACATTTTAATGGATTTTTTATCATCACAACCATATTTATGAAAAGTATGATCTGGTTCATTACAGTAAAAATATATGTAATTTTTTAATCCGTTTTTTGTTATTTTTTTCACTTTTTTTATTTGTTTATTAAAAGATGGCCCCTTGGTTTGATAATAAGTAACTTTACTTCCTAAGCAATTGTTTAATTTACTTATTTTATCAATTATTGGCTCATATTTTAAAAGTGTTCTTGCAATATTATAATTAGTTATTTTCTCTTTAGTTCCTTTAACATAATTTCTAGCTAGTGTAATTACCTTATCGAATTTTTTAAAATACATATCCCAGCCAAGCCAACCATGTTCTAAAGGGGTTAAACCAGATTCAATGGTTGTTCTAGAAGACATAGTCGTAGTTGGAAAGCAAGACGATACATTACCGATTAAATACTTATTTAAAAACGGGGTATACTTCTTGTTTCTTTTTAAAATATTATAACCTAAACCATCAAATAATATCAAAACGATGTTTTTATTTTTTCTTGTTTTTAAAATGGTATCTAGTTTACTTAAAGACCCATGCTTATGGTATATGTTAAAACTTTTTAAAATAGATGATGTAACGTTTACTAACCCATTATTATAATCAGGAAACAAAAATTTCATAACGGCTCCTTTCATTTATTTACCACATTATATTTAAAAACTGAAGATTTATTCTCCAGCTAATTTTCTTCTTTGATCTTCGGTTATTAAAGCATCTATTATATCATCTAATTTACCATTCATTACCCGGTCTAAATTATTAGTTGTATAACCAATTCTATGGTCAGTTACTCTGTTTTGCGGATAGTTATACGTTCTTATTTTTTCAGAGCGATCACCTGTTCCTATCTTGCTTCTTCTTTCAGCTCCAATTTCTTGTTCTTGCTGTCTCATCTTAAGGTCATACACCCGAGATTTTAAGATTTTTATTGCCTTTTCTTTGTTTCTTATTTGGCTTCTTTCCGTTTGTGAATAAACTATTATACCAGTTGGAATATGAGTTAACCTTACGGCGCTATCGGTTGTGTTAACACCTTGACCCCCGTTACCTGATGCCCTTGTGATATCAACCCTTACATCGTTCATATCAAGCTCAAAATCAACGTCATCAACTTCTGGCATTACTAAAACGGTAGCCGTTGAAGTATGTACACGCCCCTGCGATTCAGTCGCTGGTACCCGTTGAACACGGTGTGCCCCTGATTCGTATTTTAACTTGGAATATACGTTATCACCCTTAACCATAAAAGAGATTTCAGAAAATCCACCACTAGCACCTGGCGTACTTTCTAGGTCCTCAATTTTATAGCCCTGGTTTTCCGCGTACTTTACGTACATATTATAAAGATCCCCAGCAAAAATATTTGCTTCGTCTCCTCCTGCAGCACCTCTTATTTCAACGATTATATTTTTGTCATCATTAGGATCCTTTGGTAATAACAATATTTCTAACTTTTTTTCTAATTCTTTTTGTTTTTCTAAATTCTTTTGTTCTTCTTCCATCGCAAATTCTGCCATTTCAGGATCTTTTGATAATTCTTTAGCTTCCTCATAATCTTTTTTTGCTTTTAAATATTCATCATAACATTCTATTATTTCTGATAAACTTGATTGTTCTTTTGATAATTTAGTAGTTTTCGAAACATCACTTATAACGTCAGGTTTAGTTAACTCATTTGTTATAAAATCATTTCTTTTTTTTATCGCTTCTAATCTTTCAAACATCTACTCATCCATCTCTTCTTCATTAACTACTACTAAATCCTCTAAATCATCCATATCTTCATCTTGATCATCAAAATCATCTATGTTATCAGCAATCGCTTCATCCTCGGTTTCGTTTGTTTCTATTTCTTCACCTAAATCTTCTTCCTCATCTGATTCGTCTTCATCTTCATCATCAATTATTGTTTTTACACTATGAGCCTCTTTTAAATCCCATTCAGCAGAATCAAGAAGAATAAACCTTCTATCGGTTGTCAAATTAGTATAAAAATCCCCAATCATATCCATCATATCATCTTCGTTTATTTTAAGTAATTTACAAACCTCGCCAAATAAAACTGGCGTTGTTTTTGGCTTTTTATCTAATTTTAACAATTCATAAGCGATGTCAGTATATGATAATAATTCTAAGTCCTCTAAAGGCATTTGTCTTACGTTCATTTTAATTCCTCCTACATTTTAGTTGGTGCTGTAACACCAATAAGCTCTAAAGCGTTTTTTATTGTTATTTGTACGGTTTTAACCAATCCCAATCTTTCTTGTGATGATGTTATATCATCAGTTAATATTCTATGTTTACCATAATAATTATGGAACAAACTTGCAAGTTCATACACATAATTAGTAATTAAGTGTGGTTCTTTTTTCAAAGCAGCCGATTCAACTACGTCATTAAATTCATAAACTTTAAGAAGCAGCGTTTTTTCATCAGTACCTTTTATATGTTCAATATTAGTATTTATACTTATGTTCTTTTGAGCCGCATCTTTTAATACAGAACATATCCTTGCGTGAGCGTACCCAACATAGAAAAATGGGTTATCATTCGACTTTTTTACCGCCAAGTTTATATCAAAGTCCATTTGACCATCTAAACTTCTAGTGGCAAAAAAATATCTTGCAGAATCTTTACCTATTTCATCTATCAATTCATTAATTGTTATATTACCACCGGTTCTTTTACTCATTTTAACTATGTTCCCATCTCGAAGTAGTCTTACCATTTGAAGGAGTCTGACTTCCAATTTGTCTTTATCGTAACCCAAAGCTTCAATACTTGCTTTAAGTCTTGAAACATAACTGTGATGATCCGCTCCAAACACATCTATTAAATAATCATACCCACGGTCAAACTTATCTAAATGATAAGCAATGTCAGGAACCAAATAAGTATAACTTCCATCAGATTTTATTAATACACGGTCTTTATCATCCCCATAAACCGTTGTTTTAAGCCATTTTGCATCATCTTTTTCATATATTAAACCTTTTTCATTAAGTATTTTTAATGACTCTTCAATTCTTCCTTTAGCACGAATGGCCTTCTCACTTGTCCAAACGTCAAAGGTAACACCAAAAGATGATAAATCATTTTTTATTATATTAAGAAGATAATCCACCGCAACTTCTTTAAAATATTCTAAATCCTCATTAAGTTTTGTATCATTATATTTTTGTTTTATACTTTTAGCAATATCAATTATTTCCGTACCATAATAACCATCCTCTGGCATCTTTTCTTCTAGGCCACATAAACCTTTATATCTTTCTTTAACGGATAATCCAAGGTTATTTATTTGGTTACCGGCATCATTTATATAATACTCTTTAGTAACGTTAAAGTTCGCAAATGACATTATGTTAGCAAGATTAGAACCATAAGCAGCACCACGCGCGGTACCTAAATGTAATATACCCGTTGGGTTAGCGCTAACAAACTCTATGTTTACTTTTTTATTTTTGCCAACGTTACATTTACCATAATCACCATCAAGTTCAATTACCTTTTTAACACCACTAAAAACGTATTCATCATTTAAATAAATATTAATAAAACCAGGTCCAGCGATGTTTACTTTTTCTATTTTCTCATTATCACTAATAACATCCGCAATTTTAGAAGCTATACTTTTTGGATCTGTTTTAAGAATCTTTGTTAATTGCATAGCAATATTACTAGAAAAGTCCCCGTTATTTTTATCTTTTGGAACTTCCACTACTATATTTTTTTTATCATAATCAATGGACAATTCATCTAAAGCGCTTGCAATAATATTTTTTATTAATTCTTTTATGTTCATTTTAAATCGCTCCATTCCAAATTAAAAGTGAAACTAGAACTAAACTCATCATTCATAAATAAATCATATTCCAATTTAATACTATTATCATTTATAATGAGTTTTTTTGTTTTTGTTTCTACTTTTACATTTAACCCCAAATCTTTAATTAGGTATTTATTAATCAAACATTTATTCTTTTCAAACTCTAAGTTTAGCATCATGTCTTTACTTTTTCTTGTAATTGAAAGTCTATTTTGAAAAATAGTTATTTTAACCAAAACATCATTTAGCTTATAAGTTATTTCATTATCCTTATAAATTGCTTTTACATTTTCTATTAACTCAGTTTCACCTTTGGAAAAAACTCCACCATTTATCATTATTTTAGACATAAAAACACCCTTAAAATTTTTCTAGCAACAATATAGCATATATAATAAAAAAGGTCAACAAAATACTAATATTTTATGTATTTTTAGCAATACTAAAATTAGAAAGAAGGCGATTAAATGAAACATGTAAAAATAATTTGTAAAACGCTAATCGCCTTAATGATTATATTTTGCACGTGTTACACCATACTCTTTTTATGTGCTAAATATGGCTCTAAAATAGACATAGAAAATTCAAATAGTATATACATGTATGATAAGAATGGAAAAAGCTTCTACGAAGGCAACAACGGTACTAAAAAATGGATAAAACTAAAAGACATATCAAAGAATTTAATAAATGCAACAATATATTCGGAAGATAAAAATTTTTATGAACATAACGGTTTTGACATACCAAGAATAATAAAATCTACCTTAATTAACATCAAATCAAAAGATTTAAAACAAGGAGCATCAACGATAACCCAGCAATACGCAAGAAATTTATTTCTAACGTTTGATAAGACATGGGAACGAAAAATAAAAGAAGCTTGGTATGCATTTAAACTAGAAACCCAGTACTCCAAAGATGAAATACTAGAAGGATATTTAAATACCATAAATTATGGAAATGGAATATTAGGAATTGAAAACGCAGCAGAATATTATTTTAACAAATCCGCTAAAGACTTAAGTTTAGCTGAAAGCACAATGCTGGCTGGAATACCAAAATCACCAGATAATTACTCGCCATTAAACGATGAGGCAGCTGCTAAAAAAAGACAAAAAGAAATATTAAAATCTTTGGTTAATAACGGAATAATATCTGAAAAAACAATGGAAGATACCATAAATGTAAAATTATCTTACTATGGAAAAAAAGAGAACTTAAACTTATCTACTTTAATGTATTATCAAGACGCGGTTATAAGAGAATTACAGGACCTTAAAATAGTAAGTGAAGATTCTATTAAACAAGAGGGACTAAAAATATACACAAACCTTGATATAGAAGCACAAACATCACTAGAAGACGCAATAAAAAACAACCTAGAAAATAAAGATAAAATGCAAACAGCAGCGGTAATGATTAATCCTAATAACGGAGCGATAATTGCCCTTGCCGGTGGTAAAGACTACTCTAAATCACAATATAACAGGGCCGTGCAATCAAAAAGACAAGTAGGCTCTACCATGAAACCTATATTATATTATGCTGCATTAGAAAATGGCCTTACGGCGTCTACCACTTTCTTAAGTAAACCAACTACCTTTTCTTTAGGAAATAATCTTACCTACTCACCTAGTAATTACGGAGATATATATCCTAATGATAAAATCACCATGGCTCTTGCAATCGCTTATTCTGATAATATATACGCCATTAAAACGCATCTTTTTTTAGGAGAAGATACCATGATAAAATACGCAAAAAAAATGGGTATAACAAGTAAATTAGAGGCAAATGCATCACTGCCACTTGGAACCAATGAATTGTCTGTTACCGAATTTACTGGAGCCTACGCAAGTTTAGCAAACTCCGGGAGTAGTGTTAAAGCGCACCTAATAAATAAGGTAGAAGATGGCAATGGTGATATCTTGTATAAATTTAAAGACAACAAAAAGAAAGTATTAAATAAATCATATACCTATATACTAAGTGAGCTTCTGGCTAACACATATGATACATCTTTAATAAGCTACACCTCACCTACTTGTGCATCAATAAATCCTAAATTAACCAAAAAATACGCCGTTAAAAGTGGAACAACTGATTATGATTTATGGACCGTCGGATACAATCCAGACGTTGTGGTAGGTGTATGGACTGGATATGATGACAATAGAAAGCTATCAAACAGCGAATATAAATATTCAAAAAACATATGGGCTGATACCATAGAAGGATACTTAAGAGGCAAAGATGCATCCTGGTATGAAAAGCCTGATAACGTAGTAGGAGTATTAACGGATGTGCAAACAGGAGAAGTTGCAACAAATGATTCTAAACTAAAAAAGATACTATATTATATAAAGGGAACGGAGCCCGGTTATAAAAGCAAAACAACTAAAAAGAATGCTACAACCAAAAAAACGACTAGCGATTAGTCGTTTTAAAAATATTTACATATTAATTATATTATTTATTTATTTTTTTAAAATGTTGATTATTATTTAATAGTGATTCCAAAAATTCATAATTATTTAATACTTCAATTAAATCTCCAAATGAAATCAAAGTGCTAAATTTTGAATTTTCATCATAATTATCAGTTATTTTTAAATTGGTTTCGGCAATATCATTAAGTTTAGAAATCTCAATACGAAGCTTACCGTGAGCTAAACAATTTCTTATTTTGTTAAATATATCCATATTCACATTATTATAGTCATATTTATTAGCTGTACCATTCAATATTTCTGAAACACATAATATTTGTTTTTTTAATTTAATTAATTGATTTTCTTTCTTACTTATATTATATTCTATATTTTTAAAACTTTTATCAGGTATTAAAAATTTTGATGCAGCTATTTTTAATAATAAAATATAATCTGAGCGATAATTACTTATTTCTTTGTTCATCATATAAAATAACTCTTTTTTTTCATTTAAATAATCTTCATAAACTTGTTTAGGAAATCTTACAGTTTCCACTTTTATTGTAAATTTATTTTGATTATAACAAAATAATAATAAATTGTTTATCAATGACAGCATTATAAGCTCCATTTTTGATTTATAGTTTATATAATCTGATGCGTGCTCAACTAATCCACTATTTGAAATATTATTAATATTGATTATTTTTTGTAACGTTTTCTGCAAATAATAATCCTTATTATATTTCTTAAATATTAAATTATTAATTACTTCTATTTGCGATCCTCTACTCAATTTATAAAAATAATCGGAATTCATTTCATCAATACTGTTTATAATATATTGAATATCTTCTTCCGTCAATCTTTTAGAATCTAATTCATCAACACACAAATGTCTTTTCAATGAATTATTGCTTAATACCTGGCTCTTTCCCAGTTTTTTAATACTGTTAAAAAAATATATGTCTAATCCTAAATCGTTATCCATTATCTTCTGTTCTTCTGGAGACTTAAAAATTTTTAATTTTATATTATCAACACCAATTAATTCAATACCATTTAAATAGTTAATAAGTGACTCTTTTGTAAATGGAGTTCTATTAAAGACTGAATCGTTATCTAATATCACTGGCAAAGCACCTTCCAAGAAATAATAGTTATATAAATGATTAAATAAAGACATAAGATGAATTTTCTTAATAGTAAAATTCATTCTATTTTTACCTTCATTGTAGAATTCAACGTTACCATTTTCCAAAACTTTATAATTAGAGTGTGCTATGCAATTTCTTATCATTCTAATTATTTTTTTATAATCAATATTACCATTAGTAAGAATAGCATTGTTTGATTCATTAAGTTCATCAATTCCAAAATCAAATATTAAGACAAATTTCATTAAATCTATTATATTTTGAGGAATAAAATCTAATTTATTATCTAACATTAGCAATTGTGTTGATAAGAATATCATATCCAAGTTATTATCCATATTATTATAAATATCATTGAGCATAAAACTCTTCTGTATTAATTTATTCAATACAAACTTATCATTTTGAGAAATAGTCATATTATTTAATAAAATTAATAAAGTTTTAACATTTGTACTAGCATATTCCAACATAGTATTATTTGATTTTAAGGATTCTATTCTAATTTCACTTAAATCACCTAGTTTATCATTTAGTTGATACTCTTTATAAAAAATATTATAAGTTGAAACTTCGCTATAAATATCAATATCAAAAACATTTCCATCATCAATTATAGTTAGTATAAAACTATTTGTTGCATTAACACCATATTTCTTCATTTTATCAATACTGTATAAGTCATTCAATTCTATATTGTCTAAAAAAGTAGATACATTTATACCATTGATTTTAGACACTTCTAGCAATTTTCTATTTTCTTCCTTTAATAAAAAATTAAATGCATATAATTTATCATTTATTATCTTAAATTTTAGGCCTAGGCGATCTTTATTATTAAATATATTTATAATACTATCAAATCTATATATATCTAACACAAATTCACCTCCTATTAATTAGATTATACTATATTTTTTACCAATTTACTACACGGCCTATATTTTAAACGTATTAAAAAAACGACTAACAATTAGTCGTTTTCTTCTTCCTCTTGTTTCAACTCATTTGATAAGGCTTTTTTTAACTCATCTTTATTCATGGTTGAATAACCTTTAATACCTTTTTCTTTAGCCATTTCTTTTAGCTTTGGTAAGGTAACATCATCTAGCATGTCTTCGTCTGGCATTTTTCCGTTTTCTGCTAAGTAATCGATTTGTTCTTTAGTTAAAGTTTCATGTTCAATTAATGATGATGCTATTAAATCAAGTAAATCTCTATTTTTCTCAATAAGTTTTTTAGCCTTTTCATAGCATTCATTAATTATCTTTCTTACTTCGTTATCTATTTCTAATGCTACTTGGTCAGAGAAGTTTCTGTTTTTATTGTAGTCTCTTCCCAAGAACGAACTTCCTTCTGGAGTTTCTAATTGTACTGGTCCAAGTGATGACATTCCATATTCTGTTACCATACTACGTGCTATTTTAGTAGCCTTTGAAAAGTCGTTATGTGCACCAGTTGTTATTTCTCCAAACACAACTTCTTCTGCAACACGGCCTCCAAGTAATCCCATAATTTGTTCTAATAATTCAGTTTTGGTTGCCGTATATTTTTCTTCCTTAGGAAGCATTAGGTTATACCCACCTGCTTGCCCACGAGGTATTATGGTTACCTTTTGAACATCATTTGCATTATCAAGCTTAATGCCTAGTACCGCATGCCCGGCTTCGTGGTATGCTACTAGTTTCTTTTCTTGCGGAGTATACTTTTTAGTTACCTTTGCTGGTCCCATTATTACCCTATCTATTGCCTCGTCTATCTCAGACATCGTAATAGCTGATTTTTCTCTTCTTACCGCAAGTAAAGCAGCTTCGTTAAGTAGGTTTTCTAAGTCCGCTCCAGAAAAACCAACGGTTCTTTTTGCAATGCTATCTAAATGTACGTTTTTAGATAAAATTTTATTTCTAGCATGAACTTTTAATATTTCTTCCCTTGCTTTCATTTCTGGTAAAGCAACGGTTACTTGCCTATCAAATCTTCCTGGTCTTAATAATGCTGGATCAAGTACGTCAGGTCTGTTTGTTGCAGCAATAATTATAATACCTTCATTAGCCCCAAATCCATCCATTTCCGTTAGTAACTGGTTTAAGGTTTGTTCTCTTTCATCGTGTCCACCACCGATACCAGTTCCACGTTGACGTCCTACAGCATCAATTTCGTCTATGAAGATTAAACATGGTGCGTTTTGTTTTGCTTGTTTAAACATATCTCTTACACGGCTTGCACCAATACCTACGTATAGCTCTACGAAGTCAGATCCAGAAATAAAGTAAAATGGTGCGTTAGCTTCTCCCGCAACAGCCTTTGCAAGTAACGTTTTACCAGTTCCTGGAGGACCTACTAAAAGTACACCCTTAGGTATTCTAGCACCTAATTTAGTAAATTTTTTCGGATTTTTAAGAAAATCTATTAATTCTTGTAACTCTTCTTTTTCTTCAGGTAATCCCGCTACGTCCTTAAACGTTACCTTACCTTTATCCGGATTAAGTTTAGCTTTGCTTCTTCCAAAATCCATTGATCCTTTTTGCCCACCAAGTTGTCTTGTAAAGAACCAAAATGCTAAACCAATTAAAATTATGTAAGGTAATACGTTCATTAAGAATATATACCAAGTAGATGAAGTTGGATCTGATTTAGATATTATCTTAAAATCTTTTTCTTCACTAGCTTTTACTATATCTTGTATAACAGTATCAGATAATGGTGTTTTAACACTAAATGTTTCACCTTGTTTTGCATCTCTTAAAGTACCGTTTAATTGGTAAGTATAAGCTGCAGTACTTGGAGTAATAACAACTTCTTTTATGTTATTTTTAGAAAGTGCCTTATTAAACTCGTTGTATGTTAATTCCTTATTCATGTCATTAGTCATGTTATAGAAAATCATTATTGCTATACCAATAACTAAAAGCATAAGATAAGGAAACATTCCCTTTTTCATATTTTGATTATTTTGCATTTATATTTCCTCCTTGTAACACTTTAATATTATATCATAATTTCTATCTTTTGACTTATCGTATTTGGATTTTTTAAGCCCAGGAATCCATAAAACAACATCCCTACTATCAACCAAAACGGGATATTCATTTCTTTTTGAAACATCTATTTTCTCATCAATAAAAATATCTTTTATTTTCTTTGACCCACCCATGTTTAAAACACTCATTTTATCACCGTCTTTTTTATTTCTAACGTATAAAGGTAATTTAATTTCATCGTTTTTAAAACAAGTGGTATAATTTGACGTATCCGGCAAATTATCTATTTTTTTTATAACGAAATTATTAGGTAACTTTACATAATCATCCAATTGATAGCAGTAGCTATTATACATTACTTTTTTATCGAAATATATCTTATTATAGGATCTTTTTATACACTTTTTAAGTGGCATTGATAGCTTGCAATTAGGTTTATCACCATTAATCATATTTAGTATCTTTAAAATATGATTATGATTAACGTTTTTTATATCTTCTTTATATTCTTCTAGTAAATAGCGTTCTATTACTTTCTTTTTAATCAAGTTATCTAATTTTTTTATTTTTTCTACGTTAATAACACCATTATCAACCACTTTTAAATAATGTTCATTTACTACTTTATTAATATAATCATCATATTCTTCAAGCTCTTGTGAAAATTGCAAAAACTTTTTATGAACGTTTTTATTCTCTTTTTTTAACGATTTTAAAATGTTGTTTCTATATCTATTTCTGGTATACAAACTACTTTCGTTCGTTAAGTCAAGTGCGTATGGAATTTTGTTTTTATTACAATAATTTATTATTTGACTTTTAGATAAATAAAGAAGAGGTCTTATAATTTTATAACCCGAACGAATACTTTCTTTTCTTATTCCAACGTAGCCATTTACGTTTGCACCACGTACGATTCTCATTAAAATGGTTTCACTTAAATCATCCCCATGATGGGCCGTAAATAAGTATTTTGAATTGTATTTCGAAAGTAAAGTATCAAAGAACTCATATCTTTTTTTTCTTGCTTCTTCCTCACTAAAATTACCATTATCATACTTTTTTATTTTCATAAACTCAAAAATTATTTTATTTTTAACACAGTATTCTTTTAATAATTTAGCTTCCTCATCACTTTGTTTTCTATGGTTATGATGTACATGAGCACATATGATTTTGTTAGATCTATACTTATTCTTTAATAAGTTTAATAAAAACATAGAATCAGGCCCAAATGATACCGCAACTACTAAAACATCACTTTTTTTTATATTTAATGAATTTAAAAAGATTTCAACTTCATTCATAAAATCACCTTAAGGTATATTGTAACATAAAACTTCAAAAACACCATATTTAATATAATAATTTAATAATTTTTAAAAGATTAAATATTATACTTTGTATTTACTTAGATAAATTAATAATGTATAATTAACTTGAAGAAAGCACCTAACTTAAGGTTAGTAGCTTTCCTATTTAACGGTAGGAAAAGGCGTACGTCCCTTATGGGATAGTACGCTTTTTCTTTTATATTTTAAATATTAGTATTCCTAACAATAAAATTAAAAGGATAATTATTACTCTAAGAAAACTATTTTCTTGTTTCATAAATATCACCTCTTTTCATTCTTTTTTAGAATTAATCAGAGGAAAGCCAAACTAACCCATTTAGGTGCTCTTCAGTTTATATTTAGACGTTTCTTTTAAAATGCCCCTAAATTTTTTTAAAAACATAAAAAAGAAAGCTAAAATTAGCTTCCTTAATCAGTTAATTGATCTTCTAACACGTCTAATGCATCGTCTTCTACTTGTTCACTTTCTAACTTATATTTAACGTTAGAATAGTATTTAGAACCCGTACCAGCTGGTATTAATTTACCAAGTAATACGTTTTCTTTTAAACCGGTTAAATGGTCAACCTTACCTTTTATTGCAGCATCAGTTAAGATACGAGTAGTTTCCTGGAATGAAGCCGCAGATAAGAATGAATCGGTCTCTAAAGATGCTTTTGTAATACCAAGCATTATTGGTCTACCAGTTGCAGGTTTCTTTCCTTGAATGATAGCTTCTTTATTAATTTTAGTAAATTCATGCATAGAAACTAACTTGCCATCAACTAAAGGAGTTTCACCCGGATCAACAATCTTTATTCTAGCTATCATACGACGTGCAAGAATTTCGATGTGTTTATCTGAAACATCAACACCTTGTGATTTATAAACTTTTTGTACTTCCGCTAAAATATAGCTTTGAGCGGTAATTGGGTCAGTTACAGCAAGTAATTCTTTAGGATTAATAGAACCAACGTTAAGTTTATCTCCTGCTTTAACTTCTTGACCAACTTCTACACAAAGTTTAACACCATAGTTAGTTGTATGTTCTCTTGTTTCTACATCGTTAGTAATCTCAATTCTATATTTTCCATTAAGATCATCAATCTTTGTTATTTTACCATTAATTTCCGCTATAGTTGACTTAGCCTTTGGAATTCTAGCTTCAAACAACTCTTGTACACGAGGTAAACCTTGGGTTATATCTTCACCAGATGCAACACCTCCGGTATGGAAAGTACGCATCGTAAGCTGTGTTCCTGGCTCACCAATAGATTGAGCAGCCATAATACCAACAGCCTCACCAATTTCAACAACGTTTCCAGTTGCTAAGTTTGTTCCGTAACAATGCTCACATACACCATTTTCCGTTTTACAAGTTAAAGCAGTTCTTATCTCAACTTCCTTAATACCTGCCTTATCAATTTTATCTGCGATAGGTTCAGTAATAAGTTCGTTTTTATCAATAATTAATTCCTTAGTTTCAGGATTAATTACCTTTTTATTGGTAAATCTGCCCACGATACGTTCATGAAGAGTTTCTATTACGGTACCAGCATTCTCATCAATGAAAGCAGATACAACAACACCTTGATTAGTTCCGCAATCTTCTTCTCTTACGATAACGTCTTGAACAACATCAACCAAACGTCTTGTCAAATATCCGGAGTCTGCTGTTTTTAACGCCGTATCAGCATTACCTTTACGAGCACCATGAGTTGAAATAAAGAATTCTGATACTGATAAACCATCTATAAACGAAGATGTAACCGGAATTTCAACTGCCTCACCATTTGGTTTAGCAAGTAATCCACGCATACCTGCAAGCTGTGTAAACTGTGATATGTTACCACGAGCTTTCGAGTTTATCATCATCATGATTGGATTATCACTTGGAGCTTCAACCTTTGCTTTTAACTCAGCTTGAACCTTACTTGTAGCATCATTCCATACGGCACAAACCTTTTCGTAACGTTCTCTATCAGTTATTAAGCCACGACGATATTGTTTATTAATAGTATCAACAACTTTTTGTGATTCTTCAACGATTTCATGCTTATGCTCACTTGTTTCTACATCCGCAATTGATATTGAAATGCCTGATAAAGTAGAATACTTAAATCCCAAATCCTTTAAACGGTCAAGCATTATAGAAGTCTCGGTCGTTTTATAACGTTTGAATATTTGAGCTATTATACTTTTTAAAGCACCTTGTGGAAATGGTTTTACAAGTGGCATTTCTTTTATTGCCTCTGGAATGTTAGTACCACGAGGTAAGAAATACTTCATCGGAGTTAAGTTCTCAAAGTTATCATCACTCGGTTCATTAATATATTGGAATCCATCTGGTAAAATCTCATTAAACTTTAACTTACCAACCGTTGTTACTAAATACATTTCTTTTTGTTCATCAGTAAACATCTTATATTTTAATGATTTAGCTGGAAGCGCAATTCTAGCGTGAAGCGTAAGTTCTCTTCTTTCGTAAGCTTCAATTGCTTCGTTTGCGTCTTTGAACACCCTACCTTCACCTTCAACGCCAGCTTTCTCCATGGTTATGTAATAATTACCTAATACCATGTCCTGTGATGGTGTAACAATTGGTTTTCCATCTTTAGGAGATAAAATGTTATTAGCACCAAGCATTAATATTCTAGCTTCAGCTTGTGCTTCATCAGAAAGTGGTACGTGAACAGCCATTTGGTCACCGTCAAAGTCTGCGTTAAATGCCGTACAAACAAGTGGGTGAAGTCGAATTGCTTTACCACTAACAAGCTTTGGTTCAAACGCTTGAATACCTAACCTGTGAAGCGTTGGAGCACGGTTTAACATTACTGGATGTTCTTTAATAACATCTTCTACAACGTCCCATACCCTTTCGTCTTGATTTTCAATTAATTTCTTAGCTGATTTTATGTTGTGAACTATATCTCTTTGCACTAAACCATGGATAACGTGTGGTTTAAATAGTTCAAGAGCCATTTCCTTTGGTATACCGCATTGATACATCTTAAGCGTTGGCCCAACAGCAATAACAGAACGTCCTGAATAGTCAACACGTTTACCAAGTAAGTTTTGACGGAAACGTCCTTGTTTACCCTTTAACATACTTGAAATTGATTTTAAAGGCCTGTTAGAAGGTCCAGTTACGTTTCTTCCACGTCTTCCGTTATCAAATAACGCATCAACTGCTTCTTGAAGCATTCTTTTTTCGTTTTGAACAATAATTGAAGGAGCGTTTAGCTCAAGTAATTTCTTTAAACGATTGTTACGGTTAATAACACGTCTATATAAATCATTTAAATCACTAGTTGCAAAACGTCCACCATCAAGTTGAATCATTGGCCTTAATTCTGGAGGTATAACAGGAAGTGCTGTTAATATCATCCATTCAGGTTTATTTCCTGATTTATCAAAAGAATCTAGTATATCAAGTCTTTTTAATAACCTTGTTCTTTTTTGTTCTGGAGCATCCTTTAATTCTTCTTCAATTTTTGCAATTTCAGCCTTAACATCTATTTCCTTAAGTAATTTTAAAATAGCTTCGGCTCCCATACCTACCTCAAAAGTATTTCCATACTTTTCATAATAAGCACGATATTCTTTATCTGATAAAGTTTGTTTTTTCTCTAAAGGAGCAGCTCCCGGATTAATAACAACGTATGAAACAAAGTATAATACTTCCTCTAAATCCCTTGGTGACATATCAAGCACTAATCCCATACGGCTTGGTACCCCTTTAAAGAACCAAATGTGAGACACTGGTGTTGCAAGTTCAATGTGTCCCATACGTTCACGACGAACTTTAGACTTAGTAACCTCAACACCACATCTATCACATACGATATCTTTGTATCTTAATCTTTTGTATTTTCCGCAAGCACATTCATAATCCTTAGTAGGACCAAATATTTTCTCACAGAATAAACCATCTCTTTCTGGTTTTAAAGTACGATAGTTTATTGTTTCTGGCTTTTTAACTTCTCCATATGACCATTCTCTGATTTGTTCGGGTGAAGCGATAGATATTTTAATTCCTTCAAATCTATTTGCATCAAGCATTACTCTTCATCCCCTTCCATTAATGAGTCATCTAACTCATCTAATTCATCTTCAATTTCTGCTTCATAATCGTCTTGTTCTTCTTGACTTTCAGCTTTCTCATCTTCATTAATTGCTTCTTCTTTTGATATTACATCTACCGTTTCTTTTGGCTTGACCATCGAAACGTTATCTATTTCCTCGATTGATAAAGGTGTGCTTTCTTTATCTTCCTCTTCTTCAAGAGTCTTTACGTCTACTTCTTTTCCATCTTCGTTTATCATTGCAATGTTTAAACCTAAAGCTTGGAATTCTTTAATAAGTACACGGAAACTTTCTGGCACACCAGCTTGATCAACTGGTTTACCTTTAACGATTGATTCATATACCTTAACACGTCCAACAACGTCGTCTGATTTAACGGTTAAAATTTCTTGAAGTACGTGTGCAGCTCCATAAGCATAAAGCGCCCAAACTTCCATTTCACCAAATCTTTGTCCACCGAATTGAGCTTTACCACCAAGTGGCTGTTGCGTAACTAATGAATATGGTCCGGTTGCACGAGCATGAAGTTTATCATCTACCATATGGTCTAGTTTTATCATGTACATAACACCAACAGCAACACGGTTATCAAAAGGTTCACCTGTTTTACCATTATACAAAATCGTTTTTCCATCTGGATCCATACCAGCTTCTGCCATCATTTCTTGAATATCTTTCCATGAGGCACCATCAAATACTGGTGTTGCGGTATAAACTCCTAGTTTTTTAGCAGCCATACCCAAATGCATCTCAAGTATTTGCCCAGGATTCATACGAGAAGGAACACCAAGTGGGTTAAGTAATATATCAACCGGCGTACCATCTGGTAAATATGGCATGTCTTCTTGTGGTGCAACAAGTGAAATAACACCTTTGTTACCATGACGTCCAGCCATTTTATCTCCGACTTGAATCTTACGTTTTTGAACGATGTACACACGAATTTCTTTTGATACTCCTGAAGGAAGTTCGTCAGAGTCCTTTTTCGTATATATCTTTATATCGTGAACAATACCAGCACCACCATGTGGAACGCGTAGTGATGTGTCTCTTACTTCACGAGTTTTCTCACCGAATATTGCATGTAATAATTTTTCTTCCGAAGTAAGTTCTACCATTCCTTTTGGTGTAACCTTACCAACTAAAATGTCTCCCTCTTTTACTTCGGTTCCAATTCTTATAATACCGTTAGCATCTAAGTTCTTACGTGCTTCTTCGCTAACGTTAGGAATATCACGGGTTATTTCCTCAGGACCTAACTTAGTGTCACGACACTGAATTTCATAATCTTCTAAATAAATTGATGTTAAAACGTCGTCTTTAACCATTCTTTCGTTTAAAATAACAGCATCCTCATAGTTATAACCATTATAAGTCATAAATGCTACAACTAAGTTTTTACCTAAAGCAACCTCACCTTTATCAGTTGAAGGTCCATCAGCGATAATTTGACCACGCTTTACTTTATCCCCAACTCTTACGATTGGTCTTTGATGATAACAAGTACCAGCGTTTGAACCCTCGAAGTTCTTTAGGATGTATATATCTTTTGCCTTTGCTGTTTTAACAATGATTTTTTTACCATCAACGTATTCTACAACACCATCTGCTTTTGAAATAACACAAACACCGGAATCCTTGGCTGCTTGAGCTTCAACACCAGTTGCAACCAAAGGAGCTTCTGCCTTTAATAAAGGAAGTGCTTGACGCTGCATGTTAGAACCCATTAACGCACGGTGCGCATCATCATGATCAAGGAATGGGATACAACTTGTTGTAACAGATACGATTTGTTGTGGTGATACGTCTATATAATCAATGTCTTTAGGTTTAGCAAGAATATTTTCTCCGTTATGACGAGCTGGGCAATGTTCTTGAACTATGGTGTTTCCATCCATCTCCACCTTTGCCTGAGCTATTATATGTCCATTTTCTTCATCTGCGGTTAAATAATCGATTTGGTCTTGTAACTTACCATCCTTAACCCTTCTATACGGAGTCATAATGAATCCATAATCATTAACCTTAGCATAATTTGCAAGTGAAGTAATTAAACCTATGTTAGCACCTTCTGGTGATTCAATCGGACAAATTCTTCCGTAGTGAGATACGTTTACGTCACGTACTTCCATCGCAGCTCTATCACGAGAAAGTCCACCAGGTCCTAAAGCAGATAAACGCCTTTTGTTATTTAATTCTGATAATGGATTAATTTGGTCCATGAATTGTGATAACGGACTTGATCCAAAGAATTCTTTTATTACTGCCGTTATTGGTCTTATGTTTATTAAAGTCTTTGGAGTTGCCGTTTCAATGTCTAAAGTAGTCATACGTTCACGAATAACTCTTTCCATACGTGCAACACCAATTCTAAATTGATTTTGTAATAACTCACCAACTTGTCTTAAACGACGGTTAGATAAATGGTCTATTTCGTCAATTTGTCCAACGTTATTTAAAAGGTTCAAATAATATGAAACAGATGCATATATATCTGATATAGTAAGAGTTTTTACACCAAGCGACTGATCATTACCAATTACTTTTATAACCTTATCTGGTTCTACTGGTGAATATATATTTATAACTTGAACCATAGTATGATCATCAAGTTCTTTATCCATGGTAGCATCTACCATACCATAACCATTTTCCAAAATTGGTTTTAAAGTTTCTAACACATCTTTGGTAACTTTGGTACCCTTTTTAATTACAACTTTTCCATCTACCGTTATGTCTTCAGCTAAAGTTTGATTTAATAAACGATCGATAACGTTTAATTTTTTGTTAAATTTATAACGTCCAACCTTCGCTAAATCATACCTAAAGTTATCAAAAAATCTAGTTATTAACTGGTTTTTAGCACTATCAAGTGTAGCAGGCTCTCCTGGTTTTAATTTTTCATAAATCTCAAGTAAAGCTTCATCAGTATTTTTAGTAGAATCTTTACCTAAACTGTTAATTAAATATTCATCTTGACCATATAGCTTTAAAATATCATCATCCGAAGATAATCCAAAAGCTCTTAAAAACGCCGTTACAACAACCTTTCTGTTACGGTCAATTCTAACGTCTACAACGTCTTTACTATTAAGCTTATACTCAAGCCAAGTTCCCCTTGTTGGTATAATTTGTGATGATATTATAGAACGACCATTCTTATCTATTTCTCTTCCATAATATACGCTTGGAGAACGCACTAATTGTGATACAATAACACGTTCTGAACCGTTAAATATAAATGATCCAGAATCAGTCATAAGTGGCATATCACCCAAAAAGATTTCTTGTTCTTTTACCTCTCCTGTTTCATTATTAAAAAGACGAGTTTGAACTTTTAACGGAGCAGCATAAGTAGTTTTCTTCTCCTTACATTCTTTAATCGTATGCCTTGGTTCATCAAATGAGTATTCACCAAATTCTAAAGATAATGTTCCAGAGAAATTTTCTACTGGGCTTATTTCTTCTAATACTTCTTTGATTCCATCCTTAATAAAC
>CASEJU010000075.1 GCA_949288335.1 uncultured bacterium
CTGGTGTTTGTTCTACTACTTGAGCAGGTTGTTCGTTCATCACTGGTGTTTGTTCTACTACTTGAGCAGGTTGTTCGTTCATTATTGGTGTTTGCTCTAATACTTGAGCAGGTTGTTCGTTCATTATTGGTGTTTGATCTACTACTTGGGCGGGCTGTTCGTTCATTACAGGTGCTTGACCCATCATTTGCGAAGCTTGAACATTAAAATTATTAATTGTCTGATTTATTTCTTGACCCATAACAGGAGTGTCAAAAGATGGTGCAACATAGCCCTCATTTTGTGCAACTGGTTGCGCAGCACCATTTATATTTGCCATAGAATCAGCATTAGTGCCTTCTTCATTATTATCCAAGTTTTTTAAATCCACTTCACCTACATTATCATCACCAAGATAAACGTTTGACTTTCCAAAACCTAATATCATGAAGAATATTGGAGGAAGTAAAACCATACCAATGGTAAATCCAACACCTTTTCCAAATTTTTGAGCGATACCATTACAAATCATAAATAAAGCAAAAATATTAACAACCGGGATAAACGTTAATAAAATATACCACCATTCTTTTCCACCGATTTCACACATTACATAAATATTGTAAATTGGAATTATTGAGGCCCAACCCGGTTTTCCTGCTTTGGTAAAAACTTTCCACATTGCAACAATTTGAACAATACCAATTACGGCTATAATAATCCATATAAGTGCCATCATACCTGCTATTGCCCCAAATAACCCAGTTGTTGAACTTAAACCATAAGAAGTATCAACATAATAACTTTCATTCATCTAAAACTCCTCCTATATTTTACTTAATTATATAATTTTTAAAAATTATTATCAATAAAATAACGTATATTTTTAAGTATTTTACAGAAAATATACTGAAAGGATGATTTTATGGAAAATGTAAGTATAAGAAAATACGTAACCGATAGTTTTAAAGGTGATAATGAAAGTGAGATAAAAGAATCAATTGATGGTGCGATAAAAGAAGGACTTGAAGAAGCTTTACCTGGTCTTGGAGTATTTATGGAAATAATATGGCAAAACGCATCAGATGAGTTAAAAAAAGAGCTATTAGATATTCTAAAAGCTCACTTAAATTAATTATCTCTTAAAGTTGCTGGTACCGTTTCAGTAACTTTTTTTATTATGTTGTTAAATACGTCCATAACTTCTTCTTCGGTTAACGTTCTATCGCTTGCGTTAAAGGTAAGTTTATATGCTATTTGTTTTTCGTTTTCCTTTACTTTTTCGCCGGTATAAACGTCAAATATATCTATGTTCGTAAGTAATCTTCCGCCGGCTTTTTTAATTACCTTTTCAACGTCACTTGAAGTTATTTCTTTAGATACGATAAACGCAACGTCTTTAACTATTTCTGGATAAATAGGTGCGGCCTTAAACTTTAATGGTTTAACGCTTTTATTTAGTTTGGTCATTGAAACTTCTGCTAAGTATATATCATCTTTATTTATGCTTGGATGAATTTTACCTATTACACCTATTTGTTCTTTATCAAGAATAATCTTAGCACTTATACCAGGATGAAAGCTTTCATCTTCTAAAACTTCAAAATGGTATCTGTTTTTGAATCCTAAATAATCAAGCATGTTTTCTATAATGCCTTTTAAAAGATAGAAATCGGCTTTCATAGAATTATTTTGCCATGTGTTAGTAACGTAATTACCCTTCATTAAAATGGCTATTTTACTATCTTCTTCATAATTTGCATCGTATGTTTTTGCAATTTCGTATATGTTTATATCATTTACGTGTCTTTTTTTGTTATATGAGTAAATGTTTAAAAGTGATGGTAAAATGCTCGTTCTAATAACCGCTTTATCAGCACTCATCGGATTAGGTAAAAACTTGTTTTCTTTATGATCATAGTTAAATTGCTCTGCCATTTCTTTTGATACTAATGTATAAGTTTTAACCTCGTTTAAACCAAGGGCTCTAAGTCTTTTAGAAATTGTTTTTCTAAGTGCAACGTCGCCTTTATATTCTCCTTTTTTAGTTTCAACCAAAGGAAGCGTGCTTTTTAAATTATGATAACCATATAGCATGCCTATTTCTTCGGCGATGTCCGCTACCCTAGGCTCAATATCCCCTCTTCTAGTTGGAATTGTAACGGTAAATTCTTTATCTTTATATTCATATTTAAAGTCTAATTTTTCAAGTTCTAGTTTCATGTCGTCATCTGATATTTGAATGCCAAGTAATTTGTTTACTTCGCAGGCTTTAAACGTAACTTTTTTTTCGGTTTTATCTACATTATCATGAATAATGGTATCACTTAAAACTTTTCCACCGGCATATTTTTCCAAAAGATGACAAGCTCTTTTAATGGCCATATTGGTATACTCATAAGAAAGGCCTTTACCATACCTAATTGATGCTTCGCTTCTTAGGTTTAAACGTCCTGCGGTATTACGAATGCTGTACGGATTAAAAATAGCGCTTTCTATTAAAATGTTTTTGGTATCGCTTTCTACTTCGGTGTTTTCTCCTCCCATAACGCCCGCGATACAAACTGGTTTTTCACCGTCGGTTATAACGATATCACCACTTGTTAAAGTTCTTTTCTTTTTATCTAAAGTTGTTATTTCTTCACCATCTTTAGCCATTCTAACCAAAATGTTATCACCTAGTCTATCTTTATCAAAAAAGTGAAGTGGTTGACCAAATTCTAGCATTACGTAATTAGAAATATCAACAACGTTATTAATTGGTCTCATCCCTGCTGATATAAGTCTTTTTTTAATAAAGTCTGGTGACTGTCCTATTTTTACGTCACGAACCATTTTAGCTAGGTAATATGGGCAATTATCCGTATCTACCGTTAATTTAAAATTATCTTTTATACTTTCTTTTTCCTCTTTAAATGAAAGAACAGGCATTTTTACTTTTTTATTTAAAACCGATGCAACGATGTATGCAAAACCAATATGATAATAACAGTCATTGTTGCGGTGTTTATGAACGTCTAATTCGTATACCGTATCTTCTAGTCCTAAATAATCAATCGGATCTTCTCCAACTAAAGCATCGTCTGCTAATTCAGTAATACCTTTTTTATATGTTTCTTCCGTTTTTTCTTCTAGGCCAAGTTCAAATAACGCACATATCATTCCGTTTGATTCTACGCCTCTTATCTTTCCTTTTTTTATCTCGTTATTACCAGGAAGTACGCATCCAGGCTTTGCAACGATTACCTTAAGGCCTTTTCTTACGTTAGATGCACCACATACTATTTGAACAACCTCATCTCCAATATCTACCATGCAAACGTTTAAATGGTCACTATCAGGATGTTTTTTAACTTCTTTTATTTGTCCAATTACTAAGTTGTCAATTTTATTAGTTATTACTTTTTCAACGTTCATACCATAATTAGTTACCTTAACGGCAAGTTCTTTTAAGTCTTCACTTTTTATATCAACGTAATCTCCTACCCAGTTTAAACTTATCATCGTTACTCACCTTCCTTTCTATCAAAGTTTTTAAGTTCTCTTAAATCCGTGTTATAAAACGTTCTAATGTCATTTATTCCGTATTTTAGCATTGCTAATCGTTCTGCTCCAAAGCCAAAGGCAAAACCGCTCCAAACCTTTGGGTCATAGCCGCAGTCTTCTAAAACCTTAGGATTTACCATACCAGCTCCTGATACGGTAATCCATCCCGTGTTTTTACAAATATTGCAGCCTTTACCATGGCAGTTAAAGCATGATATATCAGTTTCAACGGAAGGCTCCGTAAACGGATAATAACTTGGCCTAAAACGAGTTTTAATATCGTCACCAAATAATTTTTTAGCAATAACGTCAAACGTTCCTTTTAAGTCTGATAAACTAATGTTTTTATCAACTAACAAGCCTTCTATTTGCATAAACTGATGTGAGTGAGTTGCATCATCATCATCTCTTCTATAAGTCTTACCAGGACATATCATTCTAATAGGTTTTTCGCCCTTATTAGCAAGCATAACGCGCGCTTGAACGGGTGAGGTTTGGCTTCTTAACAGCAACTTGTCTTCTTCTACGTAAAACGTATCTTGAGCGTCCCTTGCCGGATGATTTTTTGGAATGTTTAATAGTTCAAAGTTATAGTGATCTTCTTCTATTTCAGGGCCATCAACAACGTCATAACCCATGCTCATGCATACCTGTTCTATTTCTTCGATCATTCTTTCCAAGATGTTTGCAGAACCTTGCGGAATCTTAGTTGCAGGAAGCGTTATATCTATTTTTTCACTAGCTAGTTCTTTATCCAGCGCTTCTTTTTCTAACGCTTCTTTCTTTTCTTCTAATGTGTTTGTAACATGGCATCTTACCTCGTTAACAAGCATTCCAAATTCTTTTTTTTGCTCACTTGAAACTTCTTTCATCATTTTAGAAAGTTCGGTTACCATGCCTTGTTTACCTAGGTATTTTACCCTTATGTCGTTTAAGGTTTTCGAATCTGTTACAGATAAAACATCTTTATCAAACTGCCGTTTTATTTCGTTTACTTTTTCTTTCATAATACTTTCCTCCTATTTAAAAAAATCCATGAGACAAGGGCGAAAAAATTTCCGTGGTACCACCTTGTTTCATAGACTTACTATGCACTTAAACTTTTAACGCAAGCTAAACGTAATAACTTTAGGTTATTAAGCTCCAAAGCGAATTCATAAGATATTACACCATTAGCTTCCACCATACGCTAACTCTCTATCGGCTTTTTTCTTATTACTACTCTTCTTCACTGCCTTTAAAACTAAAGATATTATAACATATTAAACGGCTTTGTCAAACCATGTTACATTTTTATATTTTATAAATAAAATTTTAAACTCACTTATTCATTTTTTTCATCTTTTCTTTAAAAAATTCTAAAAATTTACTTGTGGTATCATTTAAAAATGCTTTATCATAAGCGACGCTAAATTTAGTAACAGGAGTGTCAAAATCAACTGGTAATTCATACAATAATCCATCATTTAATTCTTTTTGAATGCATTTTTTTACTCCCCAGCCAACGCCTATACCTTCTTTTACTAGCTCAATGGTTAGTTCAGTAGTATAGCTAGTAAAATCATTTTTTAATAACAAATTATGTTTTTTTAATGTTTCCTCCAATTTATTTATGTCAGAATATCCTCTCATTGGTAAAATTATTGAAAAATTATTAAGCTTATTATGGTTTTTACAATACAAATCATAATGTTTTTTATCACCAAAAAAACACGTTTTTAATTCACATAATACATCTTCATTAAGATTTGTTTCACTAACAAATATAGGATATTGTAAAACAACAAAATCCAGCTCTCTGTTTCTTAATTTTTCTAACATTTCTACATTGCTTGTTGAATATATATAGAATTTAGCCTTAGGATACTTTTTATTAAATTCTTTCATAACTTTTGGTAACATAAATAATGCAATATGAGAATATATTCCTATCCTAATTATGCCCGTTAAATCATCATCATGTTCTTTAATTATTCTTTCACCCATGACCAAATTATCAAAGGCACTTTTTACATAATATAATAATTTTTCACCATCTTCTGTTAGTTCTACGTTTTTGTTATTTCTTATAAATAATTTTGTTTCAAGCTGACTTTCCAATTCTTTAATTGCGTAACTAATCGCGGGTTGTGATACGTGCAAATACTCAGTAGCTTTTGAAAAACTCTTACATTCTGCAACCGCATAAAAAAATCTATACTTATTAAAATCTAATTCATTTTCAAATATTCCCATAAATACCACCCTTTTTATATGTTATCATAACTATATTTTTTTTTGAAGCTATTACCATTTAAAATTAAATTTGATGGTAATACCAAATCATCTTTTTTTTCATGTTGCAAATATAGCTTATCACCTACTTTAATGATTTTATATTTTTCACCATCCTCTATAAAGTTTATTTCCATTTTTGATTCAGTAAATACAACAGTGTTGTTATACATTATATTAATAGCATCACTTTCACTAATGACATCATAGTATTCCTCGTTATTTGCTTTCATTAATAAATATATACTGCTATCGTTACAAATCATTTTTCGAATAATTATATCATCACTCAAATACATATTTAAAATGGTAAGTATTTTAGAATTGTTTTCGTTATAAACAGATAAATCACTACTATCATCTAATATTTCAGTTTCGTTGTTATAATGAATGTTTTCACTTAAATATTCATGTACTTTTATTAAAACTTTATCAACCTTATCCTTAATATTAATTTCAGGAGTTATAATTCTTAGGTTTGGATGATGAATCCATGCAGTAGAAGTTTTTTTATCTAGTTTTTTTGCTTGCTCAACATTTTCTGATCTTACTTCATTTAGTTCGTATTTATCTGGCATAAGAGTGGCAGTTGATAATAAATCAATAACTAAATCATATTTTGTTAATACCTCAAGTTCGTTTAAATTATTATTTTTCAATATAGTTTTAAAATCATCATAAGTATCTAAATACGCACTATTATCCATTATGGCCCGATCATATAAAATAACTATTGGTTTTTCATTATCAAAATCTCTTGCGTATTTTTCTGCAATGTTTTCCTTTGCATACTGATGTTTTAAAATCAAATCCTGAAACAATAAAATTTGCTTTCTTCCGTGACCCGGTAATATTTTACTTTTTATTAAATCAGTTGCAGTTTCAGTAATGGAAATAACATAATAGCCATTATCAATTAAATAACGTCCTAATTCATTTATAATGGTTGTTTTACCAGCACACGGCCCACCGGTTAATACGATTCTAAATATTTTTTTATTAATCATAGTTCTTCCTCCTAATTAAATTTTAAAATGAAGAAGAATTTATGTAAAATACTTATTTTTTATACCATTTATAAGTACTTCTTATAAAAAAGAGCTAAAAATTATTTTAGCTCTTTTTTATCACTTATGTTTCCAACCATATCAACAACCCTTATGTACTTCTTATCGTCAAGTTGTTTTCTTAGCGTTATACTTTCACCTGATACCATTTCATCGGTCCAATTTAATTTATCAGTAGAATATTGGATTTTAGCTAACTCATCATTATCACTTGCTTTTATAATTATGTCGGATGATGATTTAGAAACTTTTAAGCTAGGTTCTTTTTTATCAATCATGACTTTAGTAGCATAAGCATAGCTTTTGTATCCATGATCATTGGTCGCTCTTATGTATATAGTCTCATCCATTGTTTTAGAAAATACTAATTTAACATTTACTTCCTTTTTATTTAAATCACCTTTAATTTTTTTCCAAGATTTTAAATCATTAGAATATTCTAATTTTACTATGTTATACCTACTAGACGCATTAATAATTAAAGCAACATCAGTGTTTACCAAGGTTTCGCCACTAGAATTTATAACATTATTTATAATAGGAAGATCACTTGCATTAACCTCTTCATTTGTAGAGGCATCCAAACTTTCAATGCTTGCCTTTAACTTACTTGTTAATCCCGATGCAAATAAAACATAACTTATTATAATCACTAAAATAGCAATTATTATAAGAATCAAAATATTCCTTTTATCTTTTTTCATTTATTTATCTCCTAATCTAAAAATATTATACAAGTTATTAAGAAAAAAAACAATAACATTTCGCTATTGTTTATATACTCATAAGCTCATTTTCTTTTTCTTTTAATTTTTCATCAACTATCTTGTTATATTTATTAATTAAATCCTGAACTTCATCTTGAGCCCTTTTTTGATCATCCTCAGGAATATCTTCTAGTTTTTTTATACTATTATTAGCATCTTGCCTTATGTTTCTAAGCGCAACCTTTCCTTCTTCTGCGATTGCTTTAGCTTCTTTTACGTATTCTTTTCTTCTTTCTTCAGTAAGTTCTGGTATAACAAGCATAACAGTTTCACCATTATTATTAGGGGTAAGACCTAAATCGGCTTCAAAAATAGCTTTTTCTATTGCACCAATTGAACTTCTATCAAATGGTTTTATTACAATTTTACGTGCTTCAGGAACAGATATGGTTGCTAACTGTATTAACGGAGTTGGAACGCCATAATACTCTACCTCTACTTTATCTAGAATTCTTGGATTAGCTCGTCCTGCTCGAACGTTTAAAAATCTATTTTCCATTACCTCTATTGCTTTTTGCATTTTATCTTCTGCTTCCAATAAAATCTCGTCTGTCATCATATCCCTCTTTCTTGTAAATATTATATAATAAAAAAAGACTTTATTACAAGCCTTTTTAAAGGTAAGTTAATTTAAATTATTTAATTTTTACAGAATTAACAAATACGTAATTATCATTAACCTCTTCAAATTCAAGTTCATAATTTTCCATATTATCACCATAACCACTTATTAAATCTTTACTATATAATCCATAAAGATTAGGATTTTCATCATCTTCATAAGTTATCTTATAATTATTAACAACCGTTCCGTCATTTAATTTTAAGGTAATAAATTCATTGGTATCCATTTCTTCACTATAATCAAAATGATTAAAAGCAATGGTTATGTATACTTTATTTTCAGCTTTATAAGCTTTATAAATACCCGCTACAAAAGTATTAATATCTCCATTATCTTGCCTTAAAATAGTATAAACATTTTTATCATTAAGATAGTCATATTTTGTATCAAACCAAGAAAGATTATTCATAGAATGTTTTTCTGCTTTACCGGTTTTAAATAATTTGTTATAAACCAAATTAACATCATTATAATCATATACCCAGTCACAATAATAGCCATCCATGCTACTTTCGTCGTAAGTATCTTCGCATGAATATTTATCGGTTTTATTAGTATTTCTTATAGCTGTTAAAGTTTTATAAAAATCTTTATTAAAAATATTTGCATCACCATTATAATAGCCCAAATAGTGCATATCAGCTTTATATTGGTCTTTAAATATGCTTTTAACAATGTCTTCTGCTTCCATCAAATCAAAAACTTGTTTATCATCTTCTTTTACTTTATTTATATTGTCACTTTCTTTTTCTTCTTTATTATTTTGATCATTTCCAATTACATATCCTATGTATAATCCAGCTGCTATTATTATTAATATTCCTATTAATCTTAATATTCCTCTTATTATTTTTGTTTTCTTACTTGGTCTTCCAACATCGTTTTTTATTACTCCCATTTCCTTACTCCTTTTCTACCTTATTATATGTTTATAATATCATATATCCCCCCCCAGGTGTCAAGTCCCTTTGCTGGTGGAAATCATTTTTAAAAAAATAGCAAATTAAAAAAAACGATAAAATCAATTATGATGATATCGATCTAACAATCAAACTACTTAAAAAGTAGTAAAAAATCATTTTTATATTTTCTACGAAAGCTTTTCTTTGTATCTAATCAAAATGAAACATATCAAAAAAACAAAGTTAGCAAAACTAACCTTGTTTTTTTATTCTTGCACAAATTCAAGTGTTATTTCATCTTCAAAAGTTCTTTGTTCTTTTGATAAGTATTCAGACTCTGGTTTTATGGCAAA
>CASEJU010000076.1 GCA_949288335.1 uncultured bacterium
AAACGGAGGAATACCCAAGTCTGGTTGAAGGGACCGGTCTTGAAAACCGGGAGGTCGGGTAACCGGCGCGGGGGTTCGAATCCCTCTTCCTCCGCCACTTAAATATATCGCGGGATGGAGCAGTTCGGTAGCTCGTCGGGCTCATAACCCGAAGGTCGTAGGTTCAAATCCTACTCCCGCAACCATTGATTATTACACTTAGTTCTTCTAACTAAGTGTTTTTTTATTTTCATTTCCCGCGCCTTACCCGAATATATTAAACTAAGAGGCGATATAATGATAAAAAGATGCATTTATGCAAAAGAAAACTTTAATATAGTAAAAGTCAAATTAGAAATAAATGAAAAAATATTAAATAAATTATTACGCGAGATAAATAAATTTTATATATCAACTGGAAAATCAGATAAAAAACACAATTTATACAGCATTTTAAATGATATTTTAAATTGCAAAGATACTTTAAAATTAAGTTATTTAGTGTGTGAATTATTAAATTATGAAAGCTCGTTTGAACAAGAAAAATTATTTTTGAACCAAAGCTTATTATGTTTTCATTTTTCTTTAGCAAAAGACCATTTAGATTTTAGAAAGATGATTTTAAATTTAGAATATAAAATTGATTTAAAAGAAGCTGACCCGTATTATGTAGATGAAAACACGATTTCAAAAAGAATAGATGATCTTCCTTTTATAAAAACAAAATAAATTTGTTTAGTTGAATATAATACTTGTTTTATCACCATAATAAAACTGGTGATAAATGTGAAAAAAAGCTTGTGGCAAAAATATAACAAACAAGGAAGATTTCCTTCGGTAGATAAAAGCATGAGTGCAGACGTTTTGATTATAGGAGCCGGAATAACAGGCGTTAGTGTAGCTTACAATCTTTTAAATACTAATCATGACGTTATTTTAATTGATAAAGACATTTGCTTTAATGACACCACCGCTAAAACAACTGGTAAAATAACGTACTTACAAGATCTTAAATATCAAGACATATACAAAGCTTTAAGTTACGAAAAAGCAAAGCTATATTACGAATCGCAAAAAGATGCTATTAGATTAATTAAGAAAAACATAAAGGAAAACAAAATAGATTGTGACTTAGAAAAAACAGAAAACGTAACTTTTACAAAAGATGAGAGCAAAATAAAAGATTTTGAGTTGGAAAAAGAGCTACTTTCTTCTTTTGGTGCTAAATTTAGCACAACTTCAAGTTTAAAAGATGATGACATAGTAAGACAAATATCGGTTAAAAACACGTATACTTTTAACCCAATTAAATATTTAAACGGACTTATGGATAAAATAAAAGATTCAAAAAACATTAGAGTATATGAAAACAGCATTGCAACTAAAATAAAAAAAGAAAAATCAAAATACGTAACAATTGTAAATGACCATGAAATTCATACAAATAAAATCGTTCTAGCTTGTAGTTATCCATTTTTTACTTTGCCAGGAGTAATACCACTTAAAACTTACCTTGAAAAATCATACGTTAGTTATGCAAAAATAAAAGATACAAAAAGCGTAGCAGGAATAACAAGTGGTAATCCTTTTTACTCTTTTAGATACTACGATGATGGTAAAGATAAATATATTATTTATTTGAATAACTCTTGCAAGATAAGCGATAAATTAAATTATAAGAAAAACTACAATAGTTGCAAAGACGAAATGAAAAGTTTAAATAGTAATTTAAAGGTAGAGTACTGGACCAACATGGACGCTATGACCAATGATTACTTACCACTCGTCGGACGAATATCAGACGATGATAAAAACGTTTTAATTGCAACGGGCTACAACACTTGGGGAATGACTAACTCTGCTATTTCTGCTAAATTAATAAAAGACATAATAATGGGTAAGAAAAATAAATATAAAAAGCTGTTTGACCCGGTTCGACCAGTTACTTTTAAAAGAGCACTAAATTTCATTAACAATACTTTTTTTGGAACTCTAAAAGCCTACACCTTAAACTTGATAAAGAAAAATCCGTCTTGGTATAAAAATAAAGCATTAGTAACAAAAATAGATGGTAAAAGAGTAGGTATATACATTGATTCAAAAGGAGAAAAACACATCGTCTCAAATATTTGTCCACACTTAAAATGTTTTCTTACCTTTAATGAAGTCGATAAAACCTGGGATTGCCCTTGCCATGGTTCTAGGTTTGACGTAGACGGAAACGTCATTAAAGGACCTAGTTGCTATAATATAAAAATAGATGATGCTAAACAATAATTTTATCATCATCTATTGTATCTATTAAAAAATCCTTATCGGAATATGATTTTTCTAAAGAAAACGCACGGCATAAGCATATTTGATCTTTGCTGGTAAATATTCCAAAGTTATTTTTATATATGTTATTTCTTACCATATAAAAATCGCAGTTGTTTAATAAAGAGTAGGTAAGCAAATTAAATAAATAAACGTCTAAGGCCTTATTAATGCCAAATTTTTCTAAATACTCTAAAGCATAATCATTGGCGTTTTTAATGTTAATATTACTTGCTTTATATGATGCGTTATCAAAATCAATTATGAAAGCATGCTTGTCATCACACATTATGTTAGATCCTATTAAATCACCATGGATTATATTGTTTGAATGCATTTTAATGATTAAATTTTTGGCAGTTTTTAACTTTTCTATTAAATTTTTATTAATGTTAATTATGTTTTTGCCATCACAATATTTTGTTAAATATCCACATTTTGTCTTATTTTTTATAACCCAAAACTTTGGAGTTAGTAAAAAAGGCTCGTTAATATTACTCATTTTTGATAACTTTCTTATTTTGCCTTTTAAATAACTAGATTCATTAAACTCTTTATAAGCATAAACATCATTGTCAAAAAAACATTTTTTAACACTTGCATATGAGCCTTTTTTAGCTTTTGCATTTTTATTAAAACGTAAATCTTCATAGTTTATTGTTTGCATAACATCACCGCTTTGTTAATATGTTTGATATTTTATCATAAAATATAATTAAGTAAAGAGAAAAATTAATAAAAAAGTTGTTGACAAAGATATTTAATTAATATATAATTTGTTTGTACCTCAAAAAGAGTTATGCTTCAATAGCTCAGTTGGTAG
>CASEJU010000077.1 GCA_949288335.1 uncultured bacterium
AAAAGGATAACTATTACTTTAAGAAACTTCATTTCTTGTTTCATAGGCATCACCCGCTTTCTATTCTTCATAAAAATTGGGAAAGCACATCTAACCTTTGGCTTTAGGTTACTCCTACATTAATTATTAGCTATAACTTTAAAATTACCCTTAAAAATTATTTTTTTATTAAAAAAGCAAACCTTTTGGTTTGTTTTATATTTTTTCTATCTTCATAAAGTTTGTTGGACTATTTTTAGGAAACGCACCTGTTATTATTACGTAGTCGTTTTCTTTTAGATTCATAAACTCTTTTGCGTTTTTTATTGCATCATCAACTATCTCATCGGTTGTATCATAAACTTTTGTAACTTTTGGATACACCCCAAAGTTTAAAGCTAGACGTCTTGCGGTTTTATCTGAAGTACAAGTAGCTAAAACTAGTGCCTCACTTCTTAAGTTACTTATTGCCTTTGCGGTATTACCAGAGATTGTTGCCGCAACTATTAGTTTGGCATTTAGCATGTTTGATGTTTCAACAACGCTTGATGATATTGCGTTTTTAAAATCTTTTTTCAAATGCTTAAAATCAACGTTGTATCTAAGATGTTTTTCTGCCGTTTTACAAATGTTACTCATGCACTTAACCGTTAATGCTGGGTACTTTCCAACGGTTGTTTCACCACTTAACATAACGGCATCCGCACCATTTAAAACAGCGTTTGAAACGTCTATTATCTCCGCTCTTGTTGGTCTTATACTATTTTTCATGGATTCTAACATCTCGGTTGCAACGATTGCTATCTTGCCTTGATTCCTTGCTTCATCAATGATTTCTTTTTGATAAAATGGCAATTCCTCCATCGCAACTTCAACACCTAAATCACCACGAGCAACCATAACACCATCACTTATTTCTATTATTTCCTTTAAGTTGTTAATAGCGGTTTTATTTTCTATTTTGCTTATTATTAAAGCATCACTGTTATGCTCTTTTAAAAGTTCTCTTACCCTTAAAACATCTTCAGCATCACTAACAAATGAAAGTGCTATAAAATCAGCATCATTGTTAATTGCAAACAAAATATCTTCCTTATCTACTTCGTTAACAAATGGTATGTTTAAATTAACTCCTGGTACGTTGATGCTTTTTTTATTACCCAAAACGCCACCAGATATTATCTTACAAGTTAATTTATCATCACTTTTTTCTATTACCTCTAACTTCATCAAACCATTTTCGAGTAAGATAACGTCACCTTTATTTATGTAGTTAAGACAGTCTGGATGATTTACGCTAAAACGTGCACCATCACCTAATACTTCTTCTTTTACAATATCAATTAATTTTCCTGGAATCAAGTTTATACTACCATCTTTAAAATCACCACATCTAAATTCAGGACCCTTTGTGTCATATAAAAGAGCTACGTTCTTACCTGTTTTTTCTCTTACCTTTTTTAAAATTTTTATAACTTTTAAAACCTCATCTTTATTAGCATGAGAAAAATTTATTCTAGCCGTGTCCATCCCGTTATTTACCATGCTAGTTATTACGTCCTCATCATAGCTACTTGGACCTAGTGAACATATTATTTTTGTTTTTTTCATAAATATCATACTTCTTTCTTAAAATATTTTCCTTAATAATTTTATACATAATAAACTTAAAAAATCAAGAAAATTTTTAACTTTCTTGATTAAAATTCCAAATACCAAGTTTTCCTTTAGCAGGTATTTTCTTATCTAATGGCTTAACATCTTCAATTACCCAAGCATATCTTCCTTTTTCATAATGACCACACAAAAATTCAGATTTATCTTTCTTTATGTTTTCTAAAAACTCATCATCCATTAAAACACAGTCTTTTAAATATCCTTTACAAATAATATAACCTTGCTTAAAAGAATAATTATCCGGTAATAATTTAAGCAGTTTTTCTTCTCTTTCACCGTCCATCTTACTTTTGGTTAAAGACGCATGAATGTATATTTCACCTTTATAATTTGTTTTCCAACTTCTTGTTTCAATTTTCTTTATACCAAGTGATATTAACGATGCAAAAGGCTCTTTAATACTTAATACTTTCATGATTACTCACTTCTTAATGCTTCTACCGGATCTTTTTTAGATGCACTTTTAGCAGGTATAAAACCTCCTACAAGAGTTAGTAATACACTTATTATAATAAGAATTAAAGCATGCACAGGATTTAACACACCAACGTTTTTTAAGTCGGTTAAATTATAAAGTATTTTATTAATTGGAATTAAAAGTACTAATGTTATTACAATTGCAACAATACCAGATATAATACCAATTATTAAAGTCTCTGCGTTAAACACCCGCGTTATATCTTTTTTTCTTGCACCCAAACTCCTTAATATTCCTATTTCTTTTGTTCTTTCAAGAACTGAAATATAAGTTATTATTCCTATCATAATTGATGATACAACAAGTGAAATAGAGCAAAAGGCAATTAATACGATTGTTATACCATCCATTATATTGCTTGATAAACTACTTATTTGTTCAGCATAATCAGTGTATATTATTTTATTTTCATCACTTTTATCTTTGTTATAATCATCTAAATATTTTATAATCTCATCTTTGTTATCAAAGTTATTAGGATATATATTAATTGATACTGGAGTAGTATTTGCCCCTAGCATCATAAGGGCCTCATCTTTAGTTATACCGACACTATCAAAGGATGCTCCACCCATAAATACAACGCCACTTGAGTTTTCTTGAGCTTTTACTATTTCGCTTTGTTTGTTTTCTTCTACGATTTTTTCTATTAGTTCATTTGAGTAACCTATTTTTGATAATAAACTTGATCCCATGGATTCTGATAATGCATCCATAATAGATGCTAAAGTATTATCTTTTTTGCCCCTTACGATTCCAGTTATTTTTAAAGTAACGTTGCTTTTATTATACATGTCTATTGATGCTTTATTAAAGGTAAATACATCACTTGTTATTTTAGTGTAATAATCATCATTACTTACCAGTTTAAACTCTTTTCCAACTACTTCATCAAAATCTATTTCGTCTTTATTAGAATCAATGTATAATGCATCTAATACACTTTTATCTATTCTGTTTTTACTATCTACTATTAAAACAACGTCAGTATAACTTTCAGGATATGATCCGCTTAATAAATCATAATTATCTTCTAGGTAAGAGTTATCACTTAAATCAAGGGGTAACTCACTAAAATTTATACTACCGGTATTAACGGTTTGATAATTTGTTCCATTAGTTGTTATTATATTAAAATTAATCATTCTAAAGTATGATATCGCACTAAGCATACCATCGTCTATATCATTTAAATAATTAATGTAATCTTCGGTTATTTTATTTTGATGAACCTTACTGTTTTCATCCGGACTATAGGTGTATAAAACGTCTTCTTTAGGATATTCTCCTTTACCAGAAAAAGCGTTTTTATTATCTTCTAGTCCTTCTTCATCAAGGGTTGATACAACACTTGATATGGCGATTGGAAAAGATGACATGGTGTTTTTTTCATACTCATCAATTTGTTTATTAAATCCGTTTGAAATGGATAAAATAAGTGCTATTCCAATTATTCCTATACTTGATGCAAAAGCGGTTAAAAAAGTTCTTCCCTTTTTGGTTTTAATATTATTTAAGCTTAAGGAAATAGCGGATAAAAAGCTCATTTTTGTTTTTCTTATTTTAAATTTACTCGTTTTTTCATTATTTTTATTTAATGGTTTACTATCACTTATTATGTTTCCGTCTTTTAGTTTTATCGTTCTGTTTGCGTATCTTTTAGCAAGTTCATCATTATGCGTTACCATTATAACTAATTTATCTTTTGATATTTCTCTTATTAAGTTCATTATTTTAACGCTTGTTTTAGAATCTAATGCTCCTGTTGGTTCGTCCGCTAAAATAATGTCCGGGTTATTAACAAGTGCACGGGCGATTGCAACACGCTGCATCTGTCCTCCCGATAGTTGTGATGGTTTTTTATTGGCATGTTTTTCTAACCCAACTTTTCTTAAGGCATCCATAACTAATTTCTTTTTTCTACTTGCACTTGTACCACTTAAGGTAAGTGCCATCTCAACGTTTTTATAAATGGATATATGACTAATTAAATTATAGTTTTGAAAAACAAAACCAACGCAAGCATTACGGTAAGCATCCCAGTTTTTATCCTTAAACATCTTAGTTGATTTACCATTAATAATCAAATTACCAGAATCATACCTATCTAAGCCACCGATTATGTTTAAAAGCGTTGTTTTACCAGATCCTGACGGACCTAATATCATGACGAACTCATTTTTTCTAAATTTTAAACTTACGTTATTTAACGCAACTTGCTTAAAATCACCAGTTTTATAACTTTTTGTTATGTGTTTTAACTCTAACATTATATCTCTCCCTTTTAAAATTTAATGCTACTTCCTACTTTATTTATTATACATTATTTTTAAAATTCCCCTTAATTTTTTTGAAAGTTAAAAAAAGAGCTTAAAAAGCTCTAAAAACCAAGTTTATTTAATATACTATTAACATCTTTTTTATAATCTGCGTTTACAGAAACATAAACAAGTGTCTTATCAACTCTTACTACCTTATTATAATAATCATCGGTTTCTTGAATGTATTCATCATAGTTATCACCATGTTTTTCTTTTCCCTTAAACTCTTTGTCTTCCTTAAACAAATTAGCATTATTTTTATAAGCGTTTTTGGCGCTTTCCTCACTTTTAAAAACGTAATACTCAAACTGATACTTTCCGTTATTAGCGGTACGAACAACCTTTATACTAGAATCTTCCATGGAATCACTAATGTCAGTAACATTAAACCCTTCTTTTCTTAAGCTACTTACCATTTTAGAATCCGATAAAACTTGTTTATTACCACAAGCACTTAACATAAATAACGCACAAACCATGGTTAATACAATTAATACTTTTCTCATCTAATCATCCCTCTTATCATTTTTATTATATCATATTTTTACTTATTAAAATACTTATTAATTAATTTATCCAAATCAGATATATTTATCGGTTTAGAAAGATACTCATCAAATCCTTCTTTTAAATACATCTCCTTCATTCCGGTTATAGCATTAGCGGTTAAAGCAACTATCGGTGGTAAATCATAATCCTTTAATTTTCTTAGTATATGTAAAGTTTCTATCCCATCCATAACGGGCATCATATGGTCTAGAAAAATAATATCATAATGTTTTCCTTCTTTTATCTTATAGATGCAATCTTTTCCACTTGTTACGGTATCTATATTAAATTTATAAGCCTCCAAAAGCCTTTTTGCCACTTTGATGTTTAACTTGTTATCATCAACGATTAACACGTTATATGAAGAACAATTAATTCTGTTTATTTCATTTGCACTTTTTACTGGTTCGGTTATTTCGCCCACTGGTGTTACATCTGCTACTTCTTCTTTTATTTCAACGTAGAACGTAGTTCCAACCTCATATTCACTTTCAAACCAAATCCTACCATTCATTAAGTCAACGTACTTTTTAGTTATTACAAGACCTAGTCCGGTCCCTTCTATTTCGTTTGAAGTTGCGTTATCTAACCTCGAAAATTTTTCAAATAATTTATTATAATCTTCTTTTTTTATACCATATCCGGTATCGGATACTTTAAACAATAATTTTTCACGGTTATTTTCCATTACCCCATTAACGGTTAACTTTATTTTTCCTACCTCGGTATATTTAACGGCGTTAGTTAAAAGGTTAAGTAATATTTGAAATAACTTAGATTTATCCCCGTAGTATTTAGACGGTATGTTTTTATCAACCTCGATTATAAACTTTATTGGTTTATCTCCTAGTCTTGCCTCTATTATACTAGTTAGTTCCATTATGATACTACTTAACATGTATTCTTTTTTTTCTAGTGTTTCTTTTCCTGATTCTATCTTTGATATATCCAAAATATTATTTATTATATCAAGTAAACTATTTCCAGCAGATGCAATATGTTTTATGTCTGATTTAGCCATTTTCGGATCAAAGTTAGGATTATTTAAAAGCGTTTCACTAAAACCTACGATTGCGTTCATTGGTGATCTTATCTCATGAGACATGTTTGATAAAAAGTCTGATTTAGCCCGGTTAGATCTTTCGATGTCATTTTTAACCGTTTCTAACTCTTTAATTATTCTTAAATCTGGATTTTCAATATTAAAATATAAAAAGAACATTTGAAGTGCCGCTCCAATTGCCGAAAAAGCAATCTGCTCAAAAGATACCTGAAGTGCAAAAATAACAGCCAGTTCAATTACCATTATCCAAACCGATAACTTGTTTCTAAAGCTAGCATCTTTTCCATGCTTAAATACATACACCGCTATTAAAAGAACACAAAAAGCACAAAAACCTAAAACATAATAAGATGCCGCGCCTGGTATGTATGATACGTAAGATGGATCAAGCCTTTCAAACGGAATTAAAAAATAAATTAAAAAAGCAATTAAAAATATCACTGATATTATTTTAGAGGCCTTACTATATTTTATTATTTCAAATAAGTTATTTGCTTTAATATCACTAATAAATACCATACTATAATAATAAAGAAGAGCAAACCATATTATCCCGGTAGACCAATGCACTCTATAAATAAATAAATTTATAAAATCACTATTACAATAAGATACACAAAAAGTTGCTATTATCTCAGATACCAATAAAACTAATACCACAACTAACATATATCTATATATCTTATTTCTAATTGATAAAAAGCGTTGCTTGGAAAAATATACTATAAACAGCAAAATTATAAAAAGTAAACTTCCTATCGTTAACATTAAACCAGTTATCATAGCACACCTCCTTTTTACTTATTACCAAAAAACCTAATAATCAATTTACTTAACTCTTTAAAATTAATTGGTTTTGATAAATAATCACTAAATCCATCTTTTAAATACTTTTCTTTTAAACCCGTGTATGAATTTGCGGTTAAGGCAACTACCGGAGGAACATAATAACCAGAAGTTTTTAATATCTTCATAGTTGTAACACCATCCATAACAGGCATCATATGATCTAGAAAAATCAAATCATACTTGTTGTTTTTAACCTTTTCAATTGCATCTTTACCACTTAAAGCAGAATCAGTAATAAAGTTATATGATTGTAAAAGCCTTGATGCCAACTTTATGTTAATTGCGTTATCATCAACGATTAATACCTTCTTGCCCGTACAATCAATTATGTTCTTAGTGCTTAAAAGATTATCTTTACCAGCTTTAAAAACGTCCCCAAGTTTGTTTTCATCAGCAATCTTTTGCTTTATTATTATATGATACTGAGTACCCATACCTGGTTCATTAATAAACTTTATTTCACCATTTAACATAAGTATTAACCTTTTTGCAATGATAAGACCAAGGGTTACACTATCAATGTTATTTTGAGTGCTGTTTCCTAATTTTATAAAATCATTAAAGTCTTTTTCAAAGTTTTCTGTTTTCATCGCATGACCAGTGTTAGATACAACAAACGAAAGCTCAAATTCTTTATCTTCTTTATTTTTACCATCAATGTTTAAGCTTACTTTACCATAATTGGTATACTTTATAGCATTTGTTATAACACATATTATAATTTTATATATTTTAGAATAATCACCATAATATTTAGACGGTATTTCTTTATTAGCATCAATACTAAACTCTAAAGTATCTTTGTTTATTTTAGATGAAATAACACTATTAATTTCAAAGATAAGATTTTGAAGTGAGTATTCTTTTTCATCTACTTTTTCTTTTCCAGATTCAATCCTTGATATATCAAGGATATTATTTATTAAATCCAGTAAACTTACGCTTGCACTGTGAATGCTTTCTACGTCTTTTTTTACGATTTCTTCGGTTAAATTCTTCTCGGCTAACAAAGAATCACTAAAACCTAAAATAGTGTTCATCGGTGTTCTTATTTCATGTGACATATTAGACAAAAACTCGGTTTTAGCTTTATCTGCTTCTTCTGCTTTTTCCTTTGATTTTTCAAGTTCATTTAAAAGTTTATTATCTTGGGATTCAACGGTAAAATAAAGCGCCGTAACGGTAAAAGCAAAAACGTAAGTCAAATCATTAAAATCATAGCCAAGCAAAATTTGAGCAGCAGAAACAACAACAAAAAAGACAATAACAAAGTATAATGGTGCTCTTTGCTGTAACGGTACTCGCATGCTATTTTTAAGGATTGATAAAAGTAATAACACAACAACAACGAAACCGGCTAAATAAATTACGTTAACGGCTTGACCACCGATAACATAAAGCTCACCAGCACCTCCAACATAAGCGATTGGCTGTAAACAAGAAATTACAAACAAAATTAATATAACAAAAAACGATATTACCGTTATTATTAAGTTAGTTTTTTTATGATTACGTTTTTCTTTATTTTTATCTGACATAGACCATATATAAATAACAAGACACGTAACCCAAATAATCGTACCTAATATGTATCCCCTACATAATATTTCATTTAATAAAGGTATTTTATTTCTAATACTCATCGTATAAACACATACTATCTCAAGAATCAATAAAATAATGGTTAACAAAAGCATGAAAGCATAAACGTTATTTTCTAAATTTTTAAACTTTTTTTTACTTAGGTACATAAAACCAACTAAAGCCGTAAAAACAAGTGCGCATATAGTAAAACCCATGCTTGAAAACAAAGCATAATTCATCATTAACACTTCCTTATTATTTATTCAAATCAATTTTTAAAAAACTTTTAACTAGTTTTGGATTAAACATGACATTTGATTTTTTAATGATAAACTCCTTTGCGAACCCACTTCCTTTTTTTAGTAGGTTATGGTAATTTATGCATACCGAAGCAAGCTGAGCTTCAATTGGTATTTCGTTTTCTTTAATACCGGTCGGATAACCAGTACCATTATAATTTTCGTGATAAAACTTAGTTATGTTATTAGCATAAGACTTAAAGGCTTCATCGGACGTTAAAGATAAAACGTAATTTAGCATTTTAGAACCAAATAAAGGATATTTTTTAATCTTGTTTAATTCTTCGTTAGTAAAATTTTCTTTTTTTACTAAAATAGTTCTTGGAATAGAATAAAAACCAATGTCATAATAAACCGATGCATCTGATATTTTAGTTATCTTTTCTTCGGTTAAATCATATTCAGGATAATCTAGCATTACTTGTTTACCTAGTAGGTTTATGTATTCTTTTATACTTTTTATATTCTCCTTATAATCATACATGTAACTTTCAACGAATGGATTTATTAAATCCTTAAGGTCACTTGACTGCTCGCTTATTAAATTATTTAATGAGTTACTTGATTTATACAAGTTAATAAAGTTTCCTATCCTATGCCTTACAACATCAAAATCAAATGGTTTTTCAAGCATATCAGCAACTCCGTAGTTATACACCCGTACCTTTGTTTCTTTTTCATAATCTCCGCTTATTATAATAACTGGTATTCGGTATAAATAATTATTTTTACTCAAATAATCAAGCACCGCAAACCCATCCATAACGGGCATGGTTAAATCAAGAAATATACCAAGAACGTTATCAGCCGTATCAGTTAGACCTTTATTACTATTAGAATCCAAATAATCAATCGCTTCTTTACCATTACTTGCCATTATTATTTTATACTGACCATCAAATACCTTCTTAATCATGTTTCTTGTTAAAGCATCATCATCAACGATTAACAAGCAATCATCAACCCTACTACTTACGTTAGCGACCTTTTTATTAAGACTTCTTTTTAACTCTGGATACGAACTTGTAAGGCCGTCTAAACATGCGTTTACGTACTGTTCAACGCTTTTTATGTTGGTCTTTTTATCATCTAAATTAAATACGTTTTTAATCTTTAAAACCAAATCAGCAATTCTGTTTATTAAACTATTATAACTTGCGTTATTATTAACGTTAGTATTTACGTTATCTAAATTGTCTTTTATAACCGAAAGAATTAGTTCATCTCCGTTGTAATTCAAAAGACAAGACGTTATTTTACGTGATTTATTATTTAAGGTTTTAAAATCAAAAGATACCGTTTCTTTTCCATTTTTAACTTCTTCTTTTATCTTAGGAATTGAAACCATGTTCATAAACCCAGATAAATAATCTTTCGCTACCGATTTTTTTATTCCCTCTAAATATTCAGTTAAAGTCCCTACGTTGTCACTTACAAAATCATTATCTTTAAACCTAAACCTTAAAACGGTATCATTAATAACGTTAAATAAATATATTTCAGACGAATCATCCAAAAGTAACTTTCTTAAATAATTTTCTAAAACCTTCGTATCCACTAGCAATCCCACCTTTTTTAAATTGACTTATAATTTTCTATTATTCTTTTAGTTTCGCTTACCGCGTTTAAAAACTCATTATAATGTTCGTTAACATAATTTATATCGCCAGCTTTACTTTTCATTTCATGTTCGTAAGAAATTTCACCTAGTTTCATAAATCCAAAACTTCTAGCGTTACTTTTCATAGCATGAACCAAAATCGCGTAATTTGGCATGTCCCCACTATTTTTAAAAGCTTCTATTTTTGATACTTCCTCATCAAGCCCGTTATAAAAATCGTCTAACATTTCGTTATACGTTTCAATGTCAATCATGTTTGATACGGCAGTTTCAACGTCTACTCCCATACTTTTTAAGTATTCTACTTTTTGATCCATAATAATTCTCCTTTATTCTGTACTATTCTTTTATTATTGTACTATAAATAAAGCAAAAAAACAACGAATACTTAAGGCGTTCGTAAACTTTAAATATTCGTTCTAACAGAGTTTACCCCTATTTTATAAAGTTCTTCTTCATCAAACGTTATCTTTTTAAAATTATAAATAGTCATATAACTATCATTATTTACTATTTTATATTTATTTTTGTACTCATCTTCTAAGAAAGCTTCTTTAAATTTATATTTATAACCTAAGTTGTACTTGCAAACCATAGCTTCTGGATAAGAGTCTTTTATAACCTCTACATTAGGATGAGCTTTAAACAAACTTTCATACGCATCTATTAAACACTTTATCCCAGCATAATTAAGTTCGTATGATAAAGTAACTTTTTGTGCGCCTAGTTTATACAAGAAATAAACAGAATAAGCATTAACCACGTTAAATGAAAAGTCAGTATCAAAGTTTTTGTACTTAAGTAAACTTCCAAACTCTCCTACTAATACTTTTTTATTATAATCTTCATATTTGTTAATAATTCTAGGAAGCTTAAACACGCACTTATCACTTAATAAAAGACTTTTATCACTTACGTAAATAGTATCTGCCTTATCTTTTACTTTAAAATAATCATCTTTACTGTTTATTAAAACACTTTTCTTTTCTTCTTTTTTAAAATCTTTTATATTAGGTTTAAACTCATTTTCTTTAAAAGGTATTTGATAAAGTCTTTTATCATCTAGCAATAAAAGTGCTTTTCTTCTTAAGTCATTTAGCTCTTTTATATTTATAAAAATATTATCATCCATATTAACTTTTACATTACCTAATTTATATATGGTATTACCCGTTTTAGATATTTGTTTTATTATTTGATCTTT
>CASEJU010000078.1 GCA_949288335.1 uncultured bacterium
CTTTCTTCTAGAGAAAAATCGCTTTTTGAATCACTTTTTTTACAAAAATATATCATTCGCACAAATTTTATTTTTTTTAATTTTTTTCATAATCACACTTTAGCTCATTAAGAAGTTCTTCTTTTTCTTCACTACTTATAAAGCTAGCGTTAACGGCGTTTTTATTAAATTTATAAAAATCTTCTTTAGTAAAATTAAAATGCTTTTTTAATAGTTCATATTCTTTAGATAAAGATATATTTGATACAGTATTGTTATCAGTGTTTATGGTTATTAAAACGCCTTTTTCATACAACTTTTTAATTGGATGATCATTATAACTTTTAACTATTTTTGTCTGCACGTTACTTGTTGGACATACTTCTAGTGTTATTTTATTTTTAATTACTTCATTTATCACATCATCATTTTCTATTATGTTTATTCCATGTCCTATTCTTCTAGCTCCAAAACTAATTGCATCCATTACACTTTTATAATTATCTGCTTCTCCGGCATGAATCGTAAATGGTATACATTCTTTTTTGGCTATTTCAAACAATGTTTTATAGTCCTTTGTTTTAAAGTGCTTTTCGTCACCTGCTAAGTCAAGTGCTACAACACCATTATACAAGTATTTTTTACATACATCAATAACCTGTTTATTCTTATCAAAATCATCTCCTCGCATCATGCATAAAATAACGTTTGTTTTAATACCTGATACACTTTTTAAGCCATCTAAAACAGACAAAACAACATCATCTAAACTTAAGCCATTTAAAGTATGCTTTTCTGGTGCAAAACGAACCTCCGCATAAATAACATCATCGTTTTTTAAATCAATGGCAAGTTCTTTTGCAATTCTTTTTAAATTATCCTTTGTCTGCATGGCTTTAATTGGTAAATCAAACTTTGTTAAATAACAAGATAAATCTTGGCAATTACTTTCCACCACCGTGTTTTTTTTAACATAATTTAAATCTAAATTTAAAATTTCTGATACCGTGTTAGGTCTTACACTTCCATCTAAGTGTACGTGAAGCTCTACTTTTTTCATATTATTCACTATCCTTTACTTAATTATAACCTAATATATTTTATTTTAAAAGAAAAAGTAACATAAGATGCTACTTTCTAAACTGTGAATTATAAAGTTCTGCATAAAAACCATTTTTGCGCATTAACTCGTCATGATTTCCTTGCTCAATTATGTTTCCCTCGTTCATAACAAGTATTAAATCAGCGTTTTTAATCGTTGATAAGCGGTGGGCTATTATAAATGAAGTGCGTCCTTCGGTTAGTTTATCCATCGCTTTTTGAACTAATTCTTCGGTTCTTGTATCAACAGAAGACGTTGCCTCATCCAAAATTAAGAATGGGGCGTTTTTAATCATACCACGAGCAATGGTTAAAAGCTGTTTTTGACCTTGAGATACTGACTCATTATCAGTTATTTCATAGTTTAAAACGCCTGGAAGTGATTTTACGAAGTGATCTACCCCAACGGTTTTTAAAGCCTTCATAATATCTTCATCTTTAACGTTTTCTTTATTATACTTAATATTATCTCTTATCGTACCATTAAATAACCAAGTATCTTGAAGTACCATGATAAATAAATCATGGATGTTTTCACGGGTTAGGTCTTTAACGGATACGCCATCTATTTTAATATCACCATCATTTATGTTATAAAACTTCATAAGCAAGTTTACCATCGTTGTTTTTCCGGCACCCGTTGGACCTACTATCGCTATTTTCTCACCTGGTTTTACCTTACAATTAAAATCTTTAATAATTATTTTATCAGGATTATATCCGAATTTAACGTGCTTAAACTCAATAGTTCCTTTTACTTTTGATGGATTAAGTTTCTTTGTTAACTTGGATTCATCTTCCATTTCGCCTTCTTCAAGGAATTCAAAAACACGTTCTGATGCTGCCGCGGTAGACTGTAAAGAAGTCATACCTTGAGCCATTTGTGATAAAGGTCCAGTAAATAATCTTACGTATATTATAAATGCTACTATAACACCAAATGAAATAATACCTTTAGTTGTAAGAATTGCACCAACAACGCATACACAAACATAACCAAAGTTACCAATAAAGTTCATTATCGGTGGCATAAGTCCTGATAAGAACTGACTTTTTCTATCACAAGTAAACAGGTTTTTGTTTAACTCATCAAAGGTATTACTTGCATCTTTGTTACCGTTATATGCTTTAACAACGTTATGGGCTGAATATATTTCTTCTATATGACCGTTTAGATTACCTAATTCAACTTGTCTTTGATCAAAGTATTTTTGCGACTTTCCAAGAATTAAAAACATAAACGAAAAACCAATTAAGGAAGATACAATTGCCGTAATGGCAAGTATCCAGTTCGTTACGAACATCATTATTACCGATCCTAAGAAAAGTGCTGTTGCTGCAACTAAAGTACCAAATGATTGATGCATAGACTGGTTTATCATATCAACGTCGTTGGTAACGCGCGATAATATATCACCATAACTATGATGATCAAAATACTTAAGTGGTAATTTATTTATTTTGGTAGATATCTTATCCCTTAAGTCCTTAGCGAAATTATTAGATACCGTAACCATTATATAGTTTTGAATATAATTAAATGCCGCACTAAATAAATATATGGCAAGCAAGAAAGCTGCGATTTTCTTTACTTTATCAAAATTGATACCAGTTAAAATACCATCTGTTATAACATCAGTTAAATCACTTAAATGATTAGGACCAACGATTGATAACACCGATGATAAAGCTGCTAAAACAAGGGCAATAATTATAACCAGCAAATATTTATCTAAGTATTTAATCATGCTTTTTAAAGCTTTTTTTAAATCTTTAGGTTTTTCATTTGAACCCATATTAGGTCCATGCATTCTTTGAGGTCTTGTTTTTGTATTATTCATCTTCAAGTTCCTCCTTTGATAATTGTGAGTATGCTATTTCTTTATATACGTCACAATTTTTTAACAATTCTTTATGAGTACCAATTCCAACTGCTTTACCGCTATCTAAAACGATTATTTTATCAGCGTTTATTATGGTACCTATTCTTTGAGCAACAATTACACTTGTTGCATCTTTGGTATATTTTTTAAGTTCCTTTCTAAGTACGTAATCAGTTTTATAATCAAGGGCAGAAAACGAATCATCAAATACGTATATTTCAGGATTCTTTGCAATCGCACGAGCTATTGATAACCTTTGTTTTTGTCCACCGGATATATTAGTACCACCTTGAGCTATATCACTTTCATAAGTATTAGGCATTTTTTCTACGAACTCTTTAGCTTGAGCGACTTTTACTGATTCTTTTATTAACTTATCAGATTTTTCTTTTCCATTATCACCATAAGATACGTTATAATTTACCGTACCAGAAAACATAACTGCTTTTTGAGGAACGTAACCTAACTTATTATGTAAATAATCTAACTTATAATCTTTTATGTTAACGCCGTCTATTAATATTTCACCATCAGTTACGTCATAAAAACGCATCAATAAATTAACAATCGTTGATTTTCCTGATCCAGTAGAACCAATTATTGCAATGGTATCACCTTTTTTAGCTTTAAATGAGATGTTTTCCAAAACGTATTCATCTGCATCAGGATACTTAAATGATACGTTTTTAAACTCTATTTCTCCGGTTTTCTTAGTTTTCTTATCAAACGTACCATCTAATATTGAATCATTAGTTTCTAATACTTCTATAACCCTTTGGGCTGATACGTTTGCTCTTGGATACATTATAAATATCACCGCAAGCATTAAAAATGACATTATAACTTGCATTGCATAAGACGAAAATACAACCATGTTACCAAATAAAGTAATCTTATCATTTAGTGATGCCGCATCTATTAAATATGCCCCGATAAAATATATTGATAAAGAAAGTAAATTCATTATCAAATACATAACCGGTGACATTAAAGCCATCATTTTCTGGTTAAACATTTGAATTTTTGTAAGTTTTTTATTTTGAACATCAAACTTTTCTTCTTGGTAGTTTTCTGCGTTAAACGCCCGCACTACTCTTATACCAGTTAGATTTTCACGAGTAAGACCATTTATTTTATCAATTAACTTTTGAACTAGTTTAAATCTTGGCATTACCGTAACCATTAAAATAATGATCATCATTATAAGAACTAAAACGGCCGCACCAGTAACCGCACTCCATTGCCAGCTTTTATTTAGTATTTTAAATACTGCCCATACTGCCGTAATAGGTGCTTTAATAAGCATTTGAAGCCCCATGGCAAGAAACATTTGAATGTTTGTAATATCATTAGTTGTTCTAGTAATTAAGCTGCTTGTTGAGAACTTCTTTATCTCTTCCATTGAAAAACCTTGTACTTTTTCAAATAACTGCTTTCTTAACTTTCTAGAGAACGTAGCTGAAATAAACGAGGTTAAATAACCAACCATCATCGCGGCGGCAAGAGATCCTGCTGCACATAAAATCATGTACCCGCCTTCAGTTAGTATCTCACTCATTTGGCTACCTTCTGATTGTACTAAAACAGTAATGTTAGACATGTAATCAGGTAGTTTTAAGTCTAGCCAAACCTGAAAAATTATTAATAATAAAGACGCAAATACTATCAACCAATCTTTTTTATTAAAGTCCTTTAAAAGTTTTAACATATTACCATTCCTTTCATTTTCTTAAATTTCTCTTTAGTTTATCAATTACTTCAATAAACACGTGGATTTCTTCTTTTGATATTCCATCTAATAATACATCTTCAAAATCCGATATTTTTTTTACTATCTCTTTATGTTTATTCAAACTACTTTCGGTTAATGCAATTTCTTTTTTTCTAGCATCCAAAGAAGAGTTTTTTCTTATTATAAGGTTATTTCTTTCCATTGTGTCAAGCACACCAGAAACAGTAGAACGCCTTACGTCCACTTCCTTTTCTATGTCTGTTTGATACACCTTTCTATCCCGGTTATCATACAAAAATTTTAAAATCCTTGCCTGTGTATGTGTAAGATTATTCTTTTCAACACTTCCACATATTTTTCTATCAATCATGTTATCAAGCATTTTAATTTCAAACAGAATTTTTCTTTCTTTCATAATATCACTCTTCTTATTGTAAGGTAGCTAACAAAAACAATTCTATCAAACATAATGGACATAGTCAACAAAATTTTTATTAAGAATTATTAAAAACCAGAAATTATTTCCTGGTTTATTTTTGTACGTAATTATATTTTAAATTAATACGTAATTTTACGTTCCCTTTTAATGTTTCATCACCAACAAAGCTTATGGTTAAGCTTCCTTTTTCTTCTTTATTTTTATTTAAGACTCCTTTAAATACCTTATCTTTAACTTTTATAATACTAGAAGCTTTGGCAATTTCATCATCTTGTGTTATACCATCTAAATTTAAATCAGCTTCTTCATATATCGATTTTAATATTTTATCTTTATTAGAAGAATTTTTTATAATACCATTTACGTAAGTATTACTATACTTAGCTTTTATAGTGCCATCATTTACAACATCATACATAAAAACAACCTTATCCCCAGGTTTCGTAAACAACACCTCAAAATCCCCAATATACGTATTATCATTACTTAATGTGGGATATTTAATTATCTTAGCATCACCATAAACCTTAGATTCTAAATTTGCAAAATGAATACTCCACCTTGCATCATTTATATTTTTATTATCATTTATCTTTATAACCTTGCTCATCGCTAAAAAGGCAATCGTAAGACAAATAACAGAAACTATAAGAGAAAATAAAGCTAATCTTTTTATTCTTTTATCTTCGTTCATTTAAGCCCCCATCGTAAGTGTTTCAGGAAGTGTAGATGCTCCATCTATTACTATTCCTTGACCTGTTATGTAACTTGCATCATTGCTTGCTAAAAACGCCGCAAGTTCTCCTAATTCTTCTGGTGTTCCAAGCCTTTTCATAGGAATTGCACCAGCGATACCATCTATTACGCTTTTTGGGTTACTTGGATTACTTTGCTTTGCCATGTTATCTACCATTGGTGTCATAATGTATCCTGGTAAAATTGCATTTACTCTTATGTTATCACCTACAAGTTCCATGGCAAGTCCTTTGGTAAAACCTAATATAGCAGCTTTAGTTGTCGCGTAAGCAACCTCGCCAGAATCTGCAACCGAAACACCAGTTACACTAGACAAATTAACAATTGATGCGTTACTCCCTTTTTTAAGTAATGGTAATAGTGCGTGAGTAACGTTCCAAGTCCCTTTTATATTTATATCAAAATGTTTATCCCGAAGCTCTAAAGACATGGTATCAAATTTCTCCAAAATACATATACCAGCATTATTTACTAATATATCTATCTTATTAAACCTATTTTCTATATCCTTTACCGCTCCTAATACTTCTTTATTATTACTAATATCTACTTTATAACCTAACACATCATAACCTTCATTTTTTAAGTTAGATACAGTTTTCTCTAACTCATCAGAATAATCAAGAATTATAACCTTTGCTTTATATTTTAAAAACACCTTTACGATACCAAGGCCATTACCCATGGCACCACCGGTTACAACAGCTACTTTCCCATCTAATTTCATAAAATGTCCTCCTTTAATTTTCCTATTCCTATTTTAATTATAACACCTTTTATCAATTCTTCTTTTATTTTTGTTTGTAAGGATGTATCCTCCTGTAAAGTATTATAATCATCACACTTTGTTTTTTCAAAAACGAAGTTTAAAATATCATTTGTGCAATCATTACCAGTCTTAATATCAAATAAATTACTAAACTTTAATATGTTAGAGCCATCACTTAAAAGATGTAATACTTTCTTACTTAAAAGCCATGACTCGCAGTAATATTTTGGATTTTCTATTTTAAAATATTTTTTTATTTCGACTTTTGATTTTATTAAAGACTCTTTAACTTTTTTTATTTCTAATTTAGTATCCCTTGGAATATGTATTTTAATACACCTTTCTTTTTTATTTGTAACAGAATTAACATCTACTAATTCATACTGAAGTGAACCTACTTCTAATATTCGTAAGTTTATAAAGTAACTTGCCCAAAGCATTTGTGATATTCTAATGCCATAATATTTCCTTTTATATATATCATATGTTAATGATTCTTTTACCCTTTTTTTATGAATAAATACTTGTTTATCATCCAGATTATACTTTTTCATATTCTTAAAGTGAATGTTCCAGCCAGATAATAATAAAAGGTTTGGTAAGTAAGGATGATATACTTCTTTAAAAAGTTCTTTTTTTTCTTTAACCTTCCATAATTTTGCCAAAGAATAATCTTTTTTCTCATATAAGATTTCGTATAGCATCAAAAATTTCTTCTTATGTTCCTTACTTTGATTTAAAAACTCATAAGCCTCATAACATTTAGCGCGATATTTATCATCTTTTATATCATAAAACAAAAGTGCATCATCAATCATTTTATTACTTAACATCATCGCTTCACTCCTTTAATAAGTATTCTTTTCCAATCTTACTTAATACGTATGCAAAAGATATATATACCAAGCTAAATAAAACTATAAGTCCTACTATAACATTTATGTTAAACATGAAATTAGAAACTATTATTAATATTAAATAACCTAAGCTTCTTGATAAGTTAATCATTATTTCAAACCAAAATACGTAACTAGGTTCATCCTCAACACCTAAGTGTTGCCTTTTCATAAGTTCATAATAAATTACTTGATTAAATGTTTCAAAAATTGGGTTACTAATACCATTTATTAAATTATATAAAAGTACCAATATAAAACCTACGCTAATCATTATACAACCAACCATTAATTCTTTACTAACATCAAAGTATATCATTCCTAAAGATAATAATATTACAACGATACTTTGAATTATAGCTAGTGGAACAAAAAGTTTACATAAAATTTTTCTTTTTACACATCTATTAACACCATAAATAACCATAATTGATATTACTGTTATAAAACTACTTATATTTCCTAAAGAAAACTCTGTTTTAACTACCATAAAAGTTAAAATAGTAATCAAGGTTGCCAAAACTCCAAAAGAACTAAGACCTCTAAGAAAAGTTCTAATACTAGATAACACCATTAACTTTTCACTTTTAGTTTTTTTAACATTTTTGAAAAAAACTTTTAAGTCTATTTTTTCATGCTTAAGATTAAAATTTTTTATGGACAATGAAAAGATAAAACTTATCATAACTAATACTCCAAGTACGATAAATGCTAAAGAATATGAATTTTTGCTAATGCATAATCCTAATATAATTGGCATTATTATACTTACCACATGCTTTATTATTTGGTCTTTTGTAACGTAGTTTTGAAAATCATCATCTTTATTTACTCTTTTTATTAATATCTGTTCTGGATAATAATAAAATGCATTTCCAATGCTTGAAAAAATAGCAAAAGAAAAAATATGATTAGATATGTTATTACCTGCTAATAAAAGTATTAAACACTGCATTAGATTAAGAAAGATACCAACTCTAAACATGGTTGTTAAATTCATCTTTCTTAATTTATTTACCATAAGCAAGAAAAATAAGTAGGACAAATAAAACGCTATGTAATAAAGACAAACACTTATAATGTTTCCCTCGGTAATCTTTAAAAAATAAATTCCTAAAAAAACATCTTTAAAAACACCAACTATTTTTCCTGCTACATCTGATAATAAAAATCTATTACTCATTTCTTAAACTCCCATACTTACCTTAAATTTAATTAAATCACTTTCTTCTTATTTACAAACATCCACCCATGCTTTATAATTTGATGCTTCTTCAAGTTCATTAATTGTTAGTTTAATAGCACTATTACCACTTCCACAAGCTGGATAAACAACACTATACTCTTTTAATGAAACATCTAAATAAACAGTAACAGCATCATTTATTCCAAAAGGACATACTCCTCCTACATCATGTCCTATTAATTTTTTTACGTCTTCTTTTGGAATCATTTTAGCCTTTACTTTAAACTCTTTTTTATATTTTGAATTATCTATTTTTTATCACCTGCCGTTACTATAAGAACAGCTTTATCTCCTACCAAAAAAGACATTGTCTTAGCTATTTTTCCTTCTTCGGTCCCTAATAAGTTAGCCGCTTCACTTACCGTTTTAGATGAAGCATTAAACTCTATTACGTTGTTTTCTAAGTTATATTTTGCCAAATGATTTTTAGCTTTTATAAATGACATACAACCACTTCCTTTACGCCCTTTAATAAAAAATAGTATTTTCAATTCTCATATATATCATCATTTATCTTTAGTACCATCCGTCGATAATGAGTCTTAAAACCTAACCTTTCATATAAATCTCTTGCAATATTTTCACCAATTACTTCTAGTGACATATCCTTATTTTGTTTTTTTGACATATCAATAATTTTTTTTAATGCCACTGTACCAATTCCTTTGTTTCTGTATTTTTCATCAATAAAAAATCTATATAAGTATATTTCTTTTTCATAATTTTTAATTCCAATAAAACCAACCATTTTATTTTCAAACATAATCTTAAAATATTCCTCATTTTCTTGAAATTTTAATTCTTCAGGTTTTATTATTCTTAATTGATATACCTGATCAACGGTATTATGATGTTTCCACTCCTTTATAATCCATTCTCTAAAATAATCATTATTTTCTTTTTCAATCATTATTTTTAAATCTTCCATACTAATATCTCCATTGAATTTTAATTTTCATTATGTAACCATGCTAAGTAATATGAGTAATAGGTATTTTTTCAGGTAACCTATCTAATATTTTCATATTCTTTTGATTTATTTTTTATTTATATTCTAATTCTTATTTTTATCCCTTTTTAATTTATAATATATAAATAAGATTATATAACTTAATATTGCAATTACAAAAGTTACTTTTATTGCATTATTACTTTCTTTGAATATCGTATATGATAATAATGGAAGTACCATCGTTACTATTCCCTCAATAAATCTTTCAAATGTCACATAAGAAGTTTGCAATTTATCTTTAGCAGCTTCATATATTGCTATATGATCATACATTTCATAAGAAGCATTACCAAATCCTATCAGTATATATATAAAAGGTAATAAATATAATAGTTGCTGAGTATTAAATAGTGTTAGCATCGTAAAAACTATAATAAATATTATACACATGGGTAATATAATTTTTGACCAATTTCTTCTTTTTGATTTATTTGCCCAATATTTACTAGAAAAAGCCTCTGACAAACTGACTAATATATTTAATATACTATAATATAAATAACCGATATTTAAGTATCTTAATAAGAAAACATTTAAATACATTGTTCCTATGCCAAAAGCAAACCTATTTAAGCCACCCGTTATAAGTACACTTCTAAATTCTTTGTCTTTTGACGGAATAATTATATTATCTTTTATGTTAATTTCTTCTTGTATTACATCTGGTTTATATGTTTTTATTTTAAGTATAATATCTATAAATGCAATGATAAACACTATTACAAATAATATCATAAAGCCATATAATTCATATCCATATGCTGTAAATCTGTCAAGAACAACTCCCATGATTAAACTAAAAGCTAACACTACTGTATTTTTCAAAGAATTTCGTTTCGCGGCAAATGTAGGTCTATCTTCTTCCTTTATCAAAGTCATTCTCCAATTAACAAAAGTTACATATCCCATTTCCCCAGTAATTGCATAAATTGTTGCAAGTATAAAAAACAATATAGTTCTAATGTTTATATCACTTGATAAAAATGGTATAAATGCCATAGAAACAGAAGATATCCTATATATTGAATAATTTGTTAATACAACCTTTTTAGATTGTCCAATTTTAGAAAATAAAGGAGCTGCAAAAACTTGAATTACATTAGTCATTGTATCTAATACTGCATATATTCCTAGCGCTAAATCAGATAAGCCCAAATATATAGCGAAAGCAGAAATAAAAGAAGCACTTGCTATTTTATTATTAGCAGTATCTAAAACTGATGATGTTAAATATTTCTTATATTCTTTTTTGTAATTCATTTTTTATCTCCTTTATTATTCTATATATTATTACTATATATTTTTATTTTTCAATAGTTTTTGCTGACTTTTTTTGACATAGTAACCCTACACATTCAACATGACTAGTATTAGGAAACATATCAACAGGAATAACTTTTTTAACATCATATAAATCAGTTAAATATGATAAATCCCTTGCCATGGTAACCGGGTTACAAGATATATATATAATTTTTTTAGGAAGTATTTTTTTCATTATTGAAATGGCTTTTCTATCTACTCCGCGTCTTGGTGGGTCAACTATTATAACATCTATCTTTTCTTTTATTTTACTTATTTCTTTTGCAGCATCACCACAAATAAACTTAACGTTATTAATGCCATTTACCTTTAAATTTTTTCTAGCATCTAAAACGGCATCTTCTACTATTTCTATTCCTATTACTTTTTTTACGTGAGATGATATAATGCATGATATCGTGCCTGTTCCAGAATATAAATCAAGAACAACGTCATTTTTATTTAATTTTGCATCATCCAATACTAATTTATATAACTTTTCCGTTTGAACATCATTGACCTGAAAAAATGATTTTGATGAGCACAAAAACATAAGTCCATTTGATATTTGATTAATATAACCTGTTCCGTATACTACCTTATCATTAAAAACAATTGTTTTAACACCATCTATACCAGTTAAATAATTTATTATTTTTGCATCTTCACTACTTAAAGAATAAATATCTATTAAAACCTCATCTAATGCATTACCATGTTTTATTGTTATACTTTTAATTTTATTTTTGTTTTCCTTTATATAATTTCTTATAGCACCTAAACAATCGTTTATTTTATTTTCCGCAAGAAGACATTGTTTTATGTCTACTAGTTGATACGTTCCTTCTGCATAAAAACCTATTCTATCATCTTCTACTTTAAAACTTACTTTGTTTCTGTAATGATCATCTTTAAAACAAGCGACACAATCATCTACTTTGACATCTATTTTTCCGATTCTTTTTAGAGCGGTTTGTACTTTTCCTTTTTTAAATTTTAAGTTCTCTTCTTTTGTTTGGTGTCTTAAACTACATCCGCCGCATTCTTCATAATAAGGGCATCTAGATTTAACCCGTTTGTCAGATTCTTTTAAGATTTCAACTACCTTACCAACGGCAAAATTCTTTTTGATTTCGGTTATTCTTATCCTTACTTTTTCTCCAACTAAAGTTTTAGGCACAAAAACAACCATACCATTTATTTTACAAACACCTTTACCTTCGTTTTCTAAAGATGTTATAACAGTTTCGTATATTTCATCTATTTTAATAGTTCCAATCATATTATCACCCTAATTTAATTATACCTTATTTAACATACTAAACCAAAATAAAAATAAGCTTTGGTGTAAACTTATTTTTATTTTTTTACTCTATTTTTTTCTTTTGTATTTAATGTTGGCAATTGTTCATCAGTAAAAATAGCACCATAATTTTTAGCCACAACATTAGCACCATCATATGCTTTTAAAATTTGGTTTTTAGATAACCTTTCATAAACTATAACTTTATCACCTTTACTACAAGTCATAGAAACTGGAATTACAAACTTTTTATCTTTAACACTTTCTAGTGCATCGTCTACTAATTTTATGCCACCTACTCTTTTATTAAATCCATTTATTGATAAAGAGCCATAATTTTTACCAGCATCAGTTGTTATAAGTAAATCCAATTTATTATCAAAGTCATAATACGAAAGCATTACGAACGAATCCAAAGTTTCAAACCTTCTTTTATCAAAAATAGTTTTTATAGCCTCTGCAGTTTCAATCATTTTTAATCTTTCAAACGAATTTAAATTATCATACGTAGTTTTAATTTTTTTATCGTCCGGATTATATCTTAAATCACCTTTAAATCCTAATGATAATAAAACCGTTGGTCTGTTTATTCTAAATTCTATTACTTGGTTATTATTAAAAACTAATTTGAATTTTTTATTAGATAAATTCTTTCTGCAAACAAATATAGCTTCCTTTACCAATTTAAGTTCTAAAGCATCCATTATTTTCCCCCACACTTTTTTAATGGTGTTTATAATAGCAAAAAAGAGTAACTATGTCAAATTACTCTTTTTCAGATAATTCTTTGTAATAATTAAACCTTTTAATAGCATTATCCTTATTTTTTCTAAGTAATTCTTCTGCTCTTTTTTCATTTACCAACTTCGTCATGGCGTACCTGTTTTCTTTACTTAAAAATTCTTCATATTTATCAAAGTTTGGATTTTTATAATCCAAGAATAATTTTTCAGTATCAGGATCATACCTAAATATTGGCCAGTACCCACTTTCAACCGCTAACTTTTCTTCTTTTATACTATCTTTCATACCAGATTTTATTCCATGGTTAATGCACGGTGCATACGCGATTATAATTGAAGGCCCATCATGTTTTTCCGCCTCCGTAAAAGCTTTTATCGTTTGCTGCATGTTTGCTCCAAGGCTTATTTGAGCAACATAAACGCCAGTATAACTCATAGCCATTCTAGCTAAATCCTTCTTCTGTCCATCTTTACCGTTAGACGAAAACTTAGCCGTTGCACCAGATCTGGTTGCTTTAGATGTCTGTCCTCCGGTATTTGAATAAACCTCCGTATCCAAAACAAGAATGTTAACGTTTTGTTTGGTTGATAAAACGTGATCTAATCCACCGTTTCCTATGTCGTAGGCCCAACCGTCTCCGCCGATTATCCAAACCGATTTAGGCATGATGTATTTTTTTAATCTTTCGGCTTTTATTGCTTCACTAAAATCAAAGTTACGAAGCATGTTTTCTGCCGCTTCTTTATTTTCATCATCATTAATCCACTCATCTGCTATTAGCTTGTTTTCTTCTGATAAATTACTTTTTCTTAAGATGTTTTTAATCTTTTCTTTTTGAATCATATCACCAATTTTAATTCCAAGACCAAACTCCGCGTTATCCTCAAACAACGAGTTTGCCCAAGATACGTTATAAGGCATGGAAGGATGGGATGCTCCGTATATTGAAGAACAACCAGTTGCGTTTGCGATTACCAATCTTTCATTAAACAACTGCGTTAATAACTTTATGTATGGTGTTTCTCCGCATCCTGCACAAGCACCAGAAAACTCAAATAATGGCTTTTCAAACTGAGAACCTTTAATGGTGTTTTTTGGTACAATGTTTTTATTTAAGTCAGCCTCAAACATAACTGATACGTTATTTTTAGGTGCTTTTTCTTTATCCATCATGGAAATTGCATCTTTTGGGCAAACGTTAGCACAAACACCGCAACCAGTACAATCCTTCCATGATATTCCCATGTAATAATATAAGTCTTCTTTACCCGGAACCAGAGCCACCTTATCTAAAACATCATACCTTTTAGCTTCCTCTTTAGTTAGGACAAACGGTCTTATAACTCCATGCGGACAAGCTAGAGAACACATGTTACACTGAATGCACTTTTCCTTATCCCAGCAAGGAAGCATGTTAGCAATATCCCTTTTTTCTAATTTACTTGTTGCAGGATCAAAACTACCATCCATGTGTTTTTCAAAGCTACTAACCGGAAGTTTATCTCCTTGTAAGTTAGAAACTAGGTTCATTACCTCGTCTTTAATCAAATGGTTTTCATAATCTTTTTCATCCGTCAAAGAAGTCATGTTAATATCTACTTTTATTAGCTTATCACTTACTTCTTCTATAGCATCCAAGTTACAATCCACTACAAAAGAACCCTTTTTAGAAAATTTCTTTCTTATTTGCTGTCTTATTTTATTAATTATTAAATCATAATCAACTAATCTTCCCACCTTAAATATAGCAGCCTCCATAATCATACTAACCTTATTTGGTATGTTATGCCTGTTTGCAATATCAAAAGCATCGATGGTATAAAAATCTACGTTTTTATCAATTATTATTCGTTTAACCTTATTCGGTAAAAATTTTATTAAATCTATACCTGTTTTATCAGTAACCAAAATAAACGTACCATTGTTTTTAATCTTATCTAATATGTTATATCTTAAAAGATAAGTATCCTTAGTACATACTAAGGTATTAGCTTTTTCAACGTAATATGGTCTTTTTATTTCTTCTTTTGCTATTCTAAGATGAGACTTGGTTACCCCACCTGATTTTTTAGAATCGTACTGAAAATATCCTTGAACATATGCATCAGTATAATTTCCCATGATGGTAATTATGTCTTTTGATGCCGTAACCATTCCATCAGAACCATATCCGTATATCAACAACTCTCTAGTACCCGCATGTTTAATTTTATACTCTTTAACGGGTATGCTTTTATTGGTTAAATCATCTTCTATCCCAACGGTAAAACCAGTAAAGCAGTTAGGATTATCCAAAAAGTCATAGACTGCTTTTATTTGTGCAGCATCCGTATTCTTACTAGAAAGCCCGTACCTTCCCCCTATTATTTTAGGTGCTAACTCTTTTGATTGAAACATAGAACATACGTCTAAGTATAATGGTTCACCACTTGAGCCTGGTTCTTTTGTTCTATCTAGCACTGCTATTTTCTTTACCGTCTTAGGAATAACATCCATAAAATACTTCTTACTAAATGGTCTATAAAGATGAACTTCAACTAATCCTAAACCTTCTTCGTTGTCAACTACTTCCCTTACGGTATCGCAAACCGATCCCATCGCCACGATTATCTTAGTGGCATTTTTATCACCATAATAATTAAATGGCTTATAATCCTTACCAGTAATTTCATTTATCTTTTGCATGTAATAATTTACCACGTCAGGCATCTTATCATATAAAACGTTTCTTGCTTCCGTGTTTTGAAAATAAATATCATCGTTTTGTGTTGTTCCGCGGATAACTTTACTTGCGATCATACTTTTATCCTTAAAGTCATCTAAAGCTTTTCTATTTAGTAAATAAAGTAAATCCTTACCATCTAGAACTTCTATTTTCTTAAGTTCATGAGAAGTTCTAAAACCATCAAAAAAGTTTAATACTGGCATACTATTATCAATCGCTGATAAATAAGATACCGCCGTTAAATTCATTACGTCCTGTACGTTTGATGATGCAATCATCGAAAAACCAGTAGGTCTTACCGCGTAAACGTCCTGATGATCACCTAATATGCTTAAAGCATGCGTTGCAATACTTCTTGCTGCAACGTTAATAACGCAAGGTAAGCACTCACCTGCTATTTTATACATGTTAGGAATCATCAAAAGTAGACCTTGAGATGCAGTATAAGTAGTTGCAATCGTTCCCGCTTGTAACATACCATGCACAAGCGCTATCGCACCAGCTTCACTTTGCATTTCTACCACTTTAACTGGCGAACCATAAAGGTTGTTAAATCCTTTACTTGATAATTCATCTACTTTTTCTGCCATCGTTGATGCTGGCGTTATTGGATAAATACCCGCTGCTTCACTAAATAAATAAGAAACGTAACTACACGCTTCATTTCCATCCATTACTTTATATCGTTTCATATTCGCACCCTCTAACATAATAATTATATCATTAATACGTATTATTTCAAATCAAAAAATTTGATAAATAAACAAAAATATGGTATAGTATGTGCCTATTAAGGGGATGTTTTTAAATGGTTGATTATATTAAAAAAGTATTAGAAGAAAATCACTTTGATTATAATGAAAATTTTAACCTTGAAAAAGATTGTAATAGAATTAATGATTTTTTTAAAACATATAAAATAAATCCTTCAAAAAAGCAAAAAATACCATACATGTCAAGAAAAGATGGATTTTTAAACCTAGAAGAAATACCATTTATAATTTCAAATAAAAATACAAATAGCTTTTTTAATAAATGGTGTCTTCTTAATAACGGAACCAAACTGTTATTAAAAAAAAGATATAATCATAAATATAATGAAGCTGAACTTTTAATAATGTATTTTTTAAAACAATTAAATATCCCTTGTGCAAATTATGACATAGCAACATATAAAAACGAAGAGTATTTAATATGCCCATCTTTTCTAAGAAATAAAGAAAAAATAGTTAACCCGTTTAATAACCAACCAATAATAAAAGACGGATATGAACTCATGAAGCAATACGATGGACAAACTCATTTTATAAAAACATGCTTTGTTGATAGAATATATGGAAACATAGATAGATTTCCTTGTAATTATGGAATTATAACCGGAAATGCATGTAATGGTAAAAAAACAAAACCAAGGCTTTGTCCTTTATTTGATAACGTTGATGATTTTAGCTCTGTTTTAATAAGAGAAGAAAAATATGGTTTTTTCCCGTCAATAAATGAAAATATTAACAGTTGTGAAGATGTGTTTAAATATCTTTTAGATTACGAAATAATCATGAACTGGACTGATACTACTTTAAAAAAAGCTAATCTATATAAAGCAGCCGAAAAAATGAAAGAAGAAAAAGAAATTTTAATTGATAACAAAACTTATCAAGAATATGAATCTTTCTTTAAAGATAGTGAATCATTAATAAATAATGCTTTAAAAGAAAAACAAAAATCATTTAAAATAAAACTAACTTAAAAATAAGGTGATAATAAAATGGAAAAAATAATTAAAACTTTAGAAGAAAATAGATTATATGATGATGGTGATGAAAAAATAATATCAAATAATGAAGGTGATTTTTTTAAACATTATAAGTTAAACAAAAGTAATAAAAATCCTTTACCTTCTTGTTTAACAAGAAATAAAAATGGGTTCTTAAATTTAGATGATGAACCATTTATAATTTCTGATTTAAAAACAGATGGACACAATGATAATAAATGGATTCTTTTTAAAAATGGTTCTAGAGCACTATTAAAAAGCGTTGATTATAACGAAATAAGCATGGAATTATTGTTCCATGAACTTGCCTTTACATTAAATATACCATCAGCGAAATATGATGTTGCAACGTTAAATGATAAAATATTTTTAATCTCAGAATCATTTTTATCAATAGATGAATACTTATTTGATTATTATAACGTTGAAGGAAAAACATTTATAGACGTTGAACAACTAGAAGAAGAAAGCAAAAAAATAAACCAAGATAAATACTTAAAAAAGACTTTGTTTATTGATTTATTAACTAATCATTATGACCGGTTTCCACATAATTTTAAAGTAGTAACGGATGGCAAAAATAAAAGCATAGCACCATTATATGATAATGGTTTGTGTGGAATCGGTATGAATTACAAATTAAAATTTACTTTTCCCGAATACAAAAATTCAATTGATCCAAAACAAATAATACGGTTCTTAATAAATGATAAAAAGTTTAAAGAATGGATATTATGTTATATAGACAATATTAACCCGTATTATTTAAAAGATAAAATAAATCAAGAAAAGAAAATTTACGTTGATAGTAATATGAACGAATTATTTATTAAAAACGTAAAAGAAAACCAATCAATCATAAAAAATGTATTAAAAAAATAGTTAGATTTTTCTAGCTATTTTTTCTTGCGTCAAATTTCTTTCTTTCTTCGGTATTTAAAATTCTTTTTCTCATTCTATAAGCTTCTGGTGTTATTTCAACTAACTCATCAGAGTTAATGTAATCTAAGCATACTTCTAATGACAACTTTCTTGGTCTTTTTAAAACAACGGTGTGATCTTTACCTGCACTTCTGGTATTAGTTTGTTGTTTTTGCTTTACAACGTTTACCGCCAAATCATTTTCACGGTTGTTTTCACCTACTATCATTCCCTCATAAACTTCACAACCAGGTTCAATAAACATAACGCCACGATCTTCTAACTGACCAAGGCCGTAGCTAGAAGCTTTTCCGTTTTCCATCGAAACCAAAACGCCTTGCTTTCTTTCTCCTACAATAGCATCAGATACCGGCATATAATCCTTAAACGTATGATTAATTATACCGTACCCTTTTGTCATCGTCATAAAATCAGTCATAAATCCAATAAGTCCGCGTGAAGGAATAGTATAAACTAATCTTACCTGGTTTTCATGATTAGTCATTGAATCCATTATTCCGCCACGGGTACCTAGCGCTTCTATTACGGCACCTACGTTTTCTTCTTTTACTTCTATTTGTAAATCCTCATAAGGCTCACATTTAACATCATCTATTTCTTTTATGATAACCTCGGGCTTTGAAACTTGCATTTCGTAACCTTCTCTTCTCATGTTTTCTATTAAAATGGATAAATGAAGCTCACCACGTCCTGATACAATCCAGCTTTCAGTATCATTTTGTCTAACTCTTAAAGATACGTCTTTTTGTGTTTCTTTCATTAGTCTTTCTTCTAGTTTTCTTGCCGTTACAAACTTTCCTTCGCGTCCCGCAAACGGTGAGGTGTTAACGCCAAAAGTCATTTGTAAAGTAGGCTCATCAATTCTAAGGATAGGAAGTGCATCTTCTTTTCCAACATCACAAACGGTTTCACCAACTGATATATCAGGAAGACCTGATATTGCGATTATCTCTCCTGCGTGAGCTTCTTTTATCTCTATTCTTTTAAGTCCTAAAAATCCGAATAACTTTTGCACCCGAAACTGTTTTATAGAACCATCTAATCTTACGCATGATACCATTTCGTTTTCTTTTATCGTTCCTCTTGCAATTCTTCCAATACCAATTCTTCCAACGTAATCATTATAATCAAGTAAAGCTGGTTGAAACTGTAGTGAAGATGCGCTATCAGTGTTTGGGGCAGGTATGTATTTTACAATCATGTCAAGAACCGGGTTCATCGTGTGCTTTTGCGTAGATAAATCTTTATCCAAACTTGACGTTCCGTTTAAGGCTGATACGTATACAACTGGAAAGTCTAATTGTTCATCATCCGCTCCAAGTTCGATAAATAACTCTAGTACCTCATCTAATACCTCATCAATTCTGGTTGATGGTTTATCTACTTTATTTATTGCAACAATTGGTTTTAATCCTGCTTCCAATGCCTTTTTAAGTACGAACCTAGTCTGTGGCATAGTACCTTCATAAGCATCAACAACTAATAAAACACCATCTACCATGTGCATGATACGCTCTACTTCACCACCGAAATCAGCGTGACCAGGAGTATCTAAAATATTTATTCTGTAGTCCTTATAATTAATAGCCGTTGTTTTAGCTAGAATCGTTATACCTCTTTCTTTTTCAATGACATTAGAATCCATCGCTCTATCATCAATGTGCTGGTTTTCCCTTAAAGTATCTGATTGTTTTAATAATTCATCAACAAGCGTTGTTTTTCCATGGTCAACATGGGCAATAATAGCAACGTTTCTTATTTCCATAAACTTACACCTTCTTTTTACTAACTCGTTAATTATAGCACAA
>CASEJU010000079.1 GCA_949288335.1 uncultured bacterium
AAAATTTAGTGAAATTAAGAAAAAGCCATTGTAATAAGGCTTTTTTTATTGTATTATTTATTTAAGGATAGGGGTTGATAAAATGTTCGAAAATAATCAATTTAATAATAATGGTATGAATAATAATACTAATCAAATGTTTAGTAATAATCCTAATACGCCATTAAATAGTGGAATAAATCAAAATGAGCCAATGTTTAGTAACCAAAACGCAAATCAAGGATTTGTTCAACCTTGGCAAATGCAAAATAATGCATTTCAGCAACAAGCTTTTAATAATGGTTATACTAATTTCAATTCAACAACTAATTTTAATCAAAGTCAACCTGTTGATGTTCCACCTGATTTAGGTGAAATTAAAAATTTAAGTGAAGCGACGGTTGCAAATGCACCAACGATGGATGTGCTAGAGCCAATGAACGTAATGCCGGATTCCCTTCCAAAATCTTCTGATTTGTTAGATGCATACGAAAGTGGAAAATTAAATGTTAATTATAATTCTCCAACGGCCTTTTCTAACCAAACTTTTCCACAGCAAAATGAAGTGATAGCGCAACAAAACTTTAATAATAATTCTAACGCTAGCAATTTTAACTCTTTAAATAATAATTTTCAAGCAGGAGCAATAGAGCCTCAAAATAATTTTACAAATGAATATCAAATTCCAAATGCTAATCAAAACATTTTTAACAATGAATATCAAACTCCAAATTTAAGTTCATTAAATCAAATGAATCAAACACCTTTATCTTCTCAAGCACCTTTTGATAATTACGCTCCTAACTTAAGCGAAAACTATAATAATGATACTTCTTCTTTATTAAGGCCTAATAATGAGTTATCATCATCGCAATTATCTAAAGAAGAACAAGAAGACAAAGAAAATAAAGTTGAACTTCCAGAAAATCAGGAATTATCGGACATTAATTCAGACGAAATGCAAGTACAAGAGGAACTTAATAAGGCTGATTTAGATTCTAAACAAGACGATGAAACGAATTTATCATCTTTGGGATTAGATGAGAGTTACGCGCAACCAGATATGCTTGAAATAATGGATTTAGATAATGATTCTAAAAGCGAAGAAACAAAAGAAGTTAATGGCGAAGAAAATAAAGATTCTACAACCGTTTTAGATAACGTTACAAAAATAAAAAACGTAATTGAAGATCTAAAAAATAAAGGAGCAGATATTGAAGTTGAAGAATTTGATTTTGAAACGATGTATCAATTAGTAGTAAAGTTAAATAAATAAGGTTATTATAATAACCTTTTTTTGGTATAATAAAAACACGGAGGTAATAATATGAAAATAGGTATTGCAAATGATCATAGAGCTTATAATGTAAAAGAAAAATTAAAGTCTTTGTTAGATAGTTATGACATAGTGGATTATGGTTGTTTTTCTAGTGATATGGTAGATTACCCAAAATATGCATTTACTTTAGGTAATGCGGTTATAAATAAAGAAGTGGATTTAGGAATAGTTATGTGTGGTACCGGAATTGGTGTATCAATCGCGTGTAATAAAGTAAAAGGAATAAGATGTGCTAAAATAGACAGTAAAGATGAGGCAAAAAGTGCTAAAGAACATAATAATGCAAACGTTTTAGCCTTTAGTGCCCAAAGGCATACTGAAGAAGAAATAAAAGAAATGGTTGATATATTCATTAATTCGACATTTAATACAGCTCCAAGATATAAAATGAGAATAGAGCAAGTGGAAAAATACGAGGAAACTAATGAGTATTAAATTGATTTTGTATTGTATCTTTATACCTTTTAGTATATGGATTATGACTTCAACGAACTTAGATAAGATATTTAAAAAAAATAGCATTATGCAAATACATTGTTTATATTTAGCGTTATCTTTATGCCTTTCTTATCTACTAGTAAATTTTTTTGTTGATATATATAGTACCGTTAGTCTTCTGTAATCTTGGAGGTTACGTATGAAAAAAATTATTTTATTTACTTTAGTAATTATATTAATACCATTATTAATAGTTGGACTAACAAATTCTGAAGATTTACTAATAAAAATAAAATACGGTAGTATTAGTAATAAAGTAATTAAAGTAAAAAGAAATAAGGCAAATGAAATAATAGAAGTTCCTTTAGAAGAATATGTAATTGGTGTAGTAGCAGGTGAAATGCCTGCTTCCTTTAATATTGAAGCATTAAAAGCCCAAGCAGTTGCGTCTAGGACTTATGTTTTAAAAAAAGAAGAAAGTTCAAATAACGATTATGATGTTGTTGATACTACTAGTAATCAAGTTTATATTGACTATGATGAAATGAAAGAAAAGTGGCAAAATAATTATGATACTTATTTATCAAAAATAAAAAAAGCGGTGCAAGAAACCAAAGGAGAAGTTATTTTATATAATAATAATTTAATTGATGCAATGTTTTTTTCAACTAGTAATGGTTATACTGAAAATAGTAAAGACGTTTTTTCTAATAGTGTTCCGTATTTAGTAAGTGTTGAATCCGGTTGGGATAAGGAAGAATCTCCGGTTTTTTCTAGTACGAAAGAAGTTTCTAAATCCGAGTTTTTATTTAATTTAGGGCTTGATGCTAATGATTCGATAAATATTAGTAACATAGAAAAAACCAATACCGGAAGAGTTAAAACAATTACGATTAATAATAAAAAATTTGAATCAAGTAAAATAAGAAACATATTTAATTTAAGATCTACTAGTTTCGAAATTAAAATAACTGATGATAAGGTTATTTTTAACGTAAATGGATATGGACATGGTGTTGGAATGAGTCAATACGGTGCGAACGGAATGGCAAAAAATGGATATAAATATAATGATATTCTTACTCATTATTATAAAAATTGTGATATAAAAAAAATAAATTAATGTATATTTTCTCTCGTTTGGTAAAAACTTAAAATGAGAGGTGATGAAAATGAAAAAAAGAAGATTAAAGCCATTTGTAAAAATAACATTATTAGGAGTATTACTTTTGGTATGTGTTATAAGTGCGGGGGTATTAATAAATAATAATAATACTCAATTAGTATCTAAATCAGATGATGATTTTACTTATGTTAATGATTATATATTTGATAGTTATTACCCGGTTGTTAATCAAGATGAAAAAATCATAAGACCTTATACCGCATCAAACATTAGCATTTATAAAAATTTCTATGAAAAAGATGCATCAGAAGAAGAACAACAAAACGCAATAATTTTTCATGAAGGAATTTATATGCAAAACTCAGGAGTCGACTATAAATCAGATGAGCAATTTGATGTAACTGCAGCACTTTCTGGAACCGTAACGGATGTATCTGAAGATCCTTTACTTGGTAAAACAGTTGAAATTAGAAATTCTACAGAATTAATTGTATTATATCAGTCATTAGGTGAGGTTGCAGTAAAAAAAGGTGATACGGTAACTCAAGGGCAAATAATCGGAAAAAGTGGAACATGCACTTTAAACTCAGAAGTAAGTAATGGTTTACATTTTGAAATGTATAAAAATGGTACGGTAATCAATCCAGAAAAATACTATGATAAATCAGTAAAAGATTTAAAAGATAATTAATATATTTGTTTTCATGATTATATAATTTATAAAGGAGATGAATAACTTGCCTTATAATATTAAAGCAAGGGTAATTAAAGAAGCAAATTATATAATTCAAACTGGTAAAACAGTAAGAGAGATTTCTAAGTATTTTAACGTTAGCAAGTCAACCGTACATAATGATTTAAGAAAAAGACTTAAATGTATCGATTTAAATTTATATGATAAAGTAAACAAAATATTAGTTTATCATTATAAAATTAAACATATAAACGGCGGTGAGAAAACTAAGTTAAAATATCAAGAAAGGACAGCATGAGAACCAAAGATATAGGAATTGATTTAGGTACCGCAAACATACTTATATATGTAAAAGGAGAAGGAATAGTACTTTCTGAACCTAGTGTAGTTGCGATTGATAAAGAAAGTGGAGAAGTATTAGCAATTGGAAGCAAAGCTCATGAAATGCTCGGTAGAACTCCCGGAAGTGTTATCGCAATCAAGCCTTTAAAAGATGGAGTTATTGCAGATTTTGATAAAACTGAAATAATGTTAGATTATTTCATAAAAAAGATAAAAGGTAAGACAATTTTTTCAAGACCCAGAATTTTAATTTGCTGCCCATCTAATATTACTCAGGTCGAAAAAAACGCAATAAGAGAGGTAGCTGAAAGAACGGGTGCAAAAAAGGTTTACGTAGAAGAAGAACCAAAAGTTGCTGCCGTAGGGGCTGGGCTTTCAATTGATATGCCGACTGGTAACATGGTAATAGATATTGGTGGTGGAACAACGGATATAGCAGTTTTAAGCTTAAATGGAATAGTTTATAGTGAATCAATAAAAATAGCTGGAAACACATTTGATACAGACATAATTAAATATGTTAAAAATAAGTATAAATTATTAATTGGTGAGGTTACGGCTGAAAAAATAAAAATAAAAATAGGAACAGTACTTGAAAACGCAAAGGAAAAAAGCATGAAAGTAAGAGGAAGGGATTTATTAACAGGTCTTCCTAAAACAATTACCTTATCTTCAAAAGAAGTAAAAGAAGCAATAAAAGAAAGTGTTGATATGATCATACATGGAGTTAAGATGGTGTTAGAGAAAATAGAACCAGAAATTTCTGCTGACATAATTGATAAGGGAATTGTATTAACCGGCGGTGGTGCCTTACTCGAAGGATTAGATAAGTTAATACAACAAGAAATAAATGTTCCAACTAAAATAGCTGAAAGTCCACTTACGTGCGTAGCAGAAGGAACAGGAATAATATTAGATAATTTACCATAAAAGAATTCTTTGTGATTCTTTTTTTTTATATTATTAAATTATTATGTTATAATTAAAATCAGGTGAAGTCTAATGATAAACTTTATATTATGTGATGATAATGAATATGTAAGAGAATTAAATGAAAACATTATTACAAAAATAACTATGTCGTATGATTTTGATTATAAAGTTCATTCCTTTGATAAGTATTGCATAAAGTTGAAAAACTTAATCAATACTCCTTCTGATATTAAAATTTATATATTAGATTTAGAATTACCAAACAAATCAGGCGTTGATATTGCAAGAGAGATAAGAAAAGTTGATTGGGATAGCATAATTATAATTTTGACATCTCATGATGAATTAGAACTTAGTATTTTAAAACAAAAACTATTAATATTTGATTTTATTTCTAAGTTTGATAATTATGAAAAGCGGTTAAAAGATGCTTTTAACATAATTATTGATAAAGTAAATACAAAAAAGATCATAAGCTTTAAATCAAACAAAGAAATTCATCATGTTAAATTAAATAACATTTTATATGTTTATAGAGATAACGCTACAGAAAAAACAATCATTGTAACTAATGACAATGAATATCCGGTAAGAGAACCATTATCTACCATAGCAGATAAATTAGATAGTAGATTTTACCAAACACATAGAGCTTGCTATGTTAATTTAGATAAAATAGAGAGTGTAGACTTTAAAAATAGTATTATATATTTAGATAATGGTAAAAGTATAGATTATTTATCAAGAAATTATAAAAAGGGATTGAGGGAAGTTTTATGAGAAATTTAATGGATCTAATTATTATAATTTTACAAGGACTAGCAGGCTTATTTACTTTAATAAATGTTTTAAAAGTAAATGTATTAAAAAATAAACGTAATATTTTTGCTAGCTTTGTACTTATATCTGCTTTAATGTTTTTTTCTAATTATTTTATTCCAAATTATTTAAGATCAATTTTTTCGATATTGTTATTTACGCTAATATCTTTTTTAATTTTTAAAAGAAATTTAAATGAATCTCTTACTTCTAGTGTTTTATCTATGATATTTGTTGCTTTAGTTGAGATTATATTTAGCTTAGGTCTATTTATTGTAGGTATAAATGATAAAATGATTGTTCAAGATAATTTTTGGAAATTCATTTTTAATCTTATGATATCAATATTTATTATATTATTAATTAATATAAAACCAATAAATAAATTTATAAGTAAAATTAAACATTTTATTTCCAAACTTAAATATGTATTTAATTATCTCATAATTGCAATTATATTTATTTATATAATAACTGCAAAAAATATTTTATTTTCTAATGTGACTTTAGACTTAATCATTAATCTGGTTATAATATTAATAGTTTTTACTTTGTTTATATTTATTTTTATTTCAGATAATAAAAATAGGCAATTAGAGGATGCAAACAAGCAAATGTTAAACCACGTAACAAAATATGAAAAAATAATAACTGAACAAGGTAAGGCAAATCACGAATTTAAAAACCAATTAATGGTAATTCGTGGTTACGCACAAATGAAGTCGCCTAAACTAATAGAGTATTTAGATTCAGTGGTAGAAGATTCTAAAAAAACTCATAGTAGTTATTTAATTAGTCAATTAAATAAATTTCCAGTTGGTGGTATAAAAGGTTTACTTTATTATAAATTATCCACAATGGATGAAGAAAATATAAAATATGAATTAAATGTTGAAACTGGTGTTAAAATAAGACTTGATACGTTAGGAACAGAAACTTATAAGAATATTACTAAAATGTTAGGCGTACTTTTAGATAATGCAATAGATGCTTGTAAAGAATGCAAAAATAGAAAAATAATAATAGATGTTGTTAAAAAAACAAATTTAGTGACCTTTAGTATTTATAATACTTATAAAGGAAAAATAGATATTAATCAAATAGGTACTGGTTTTACAACAAAAGGCGTTGGTCATGGATATGGCTTAAGATTGGTAAAAGATATTATTGATAGTAGTAACATTTTTGAACTTAAAAATTCACTTGAGAATGAATATTACGTAATAAAATTAACAATTAAAACTAAAGTAAGCCAAAGAAAAAAGAAAAAGTAATAAAACTTTTTCTTTATTTTTTTAACATTACTTTTGGCATTTTTGGTTCGTCTAGCCACCACAATAAACATCCACTTGTCGCTGTAGCTGCAACCGCAGCACCAAGCATAGAAATAATAGAAATTAATACCGCTTTCATTTTACTACTCCTCCTTTACTTAAATTATTTAACCACCTAAATTTAAGTGCTTAAACCATATTTAACATAATTTTTATAAGGTAATTTAAAAACCTTATACGTAATTGGTAAAATAAGAATACATTCTACTGTTAAGCCAAAAATCATACTATTTATAATAAGATTATCTTTTATAAATAGTGATGTTACAAAATATATAATGACTGTTAATATAGAAAGAATTTTAAATCTAATTCTTTTTTTCTTCTTTATTAAAGGTCTTTTAATTGTATCTGCTGGAGAATAAATTGCTATTATAACTAAAACAATCAAATATAGTGCGTAAATTAATTCTTTACTTAAAACGACATACTTACATAGCGCAGCCCCACTTAAGAACACAAAACTAGAAAATATTAGACATGTTAAACTATTATTAGCATGCATTCCAAATGCAAAAAGTCTAATGAAATTAAATGCTACAAGTAAGTATATTAATTCTTTAAATATACCAAGAATTAATGATAATGCTAGTATAATTATAGATTTAGTTATCGTAAGGTATATTCCTTCTACGCCGTACATTATTTCATCTAATTTGTCTTCACTATATTTTGGATATTGTTTTTTTATGTTACTTCTAATATAACTTAGAAAACGCTTTTTCATACTGCACCTCGTTTTTCTAAAACATGATATCATTTTATATTATTATTTTAAATAAAAAATATTTTTTTGGTATGATTATATAAAAATCATTTAAAAATATTTTATATATAACAAAATTACAAGAATTTTACTTTTTAATGTTAAAAATCGACTTTTTAGCTACAAAATAATAATTCTATATGATAATTTAGTATCATGAAGAAGCTCACCAAACGTTGGTTACATAATTATTCGCGAATTTTGTCGAAATTTGGTGAACGTTTGGAGATTGAAAAATACTGCTTACATGAGTTATATTAGAAGTGTAAGCAATAAGGGAAGTGAGGTGTGAAGTATGACTAAGTTGGGTAAGATAAAGTGGTTTAATAACGAAAAAGGTTATGGCTTTATCGAAGGCGAAAATGATGAAGATATTTTTGTTCATTATACCACTATTAAACAAGACGGTTTTAAGACTCTTTCAGAAGGTCAAATAGTTGAGTATGAATTATTAGAAACAGAAAAAGGATTACAAGCTATCAACGTCAAAGAAGTATCAAATGCTACCGTTCATGAGTAGCATTTGTTTTCGTATTATGGTATAATTTTATTGGGGAGGATTGATATTATGAAATACAACATTCGTGGCGAGAAGGTTGAAGTTACTCCGGCGATAAGATCTTATATAGAAGATAAGATCGGAAAGCTTGATAAATATTTTTCTGACGCTTCAAACATAAGTGCAAACGTGGTAATTAAGGTTCGTGGAAAAGAACAAAAAATTGAAATAACAGTACCAGCGATGCACTATACTTTAAGAAGTGAGGAATCGCATTCTGATTTATATGCTGCAATTGATCTTACGGTTGATAAGTTAGAAAGACAAATAAGAAAGAATAAAACAAAAATCAATTCTAAAATTAAGAAAAATATAATTCAAAATTTTGAAGCCAATTTAGAGGATAATTTCGAAGATGAAAATTCTAAAATTTTAAAAAGAAAGAAAATTGACATGAAACCGATGAATGAAGAAGAAGCAATTATGCAAATGGAAATGTTAGGTCATTCATTCTTCGTGTTTAAAAACGTTGATACTGATTCTGTATGTGTATTATATGTAAGAAAAGATGGGAACTACGGAATTATAGAGACAATATAAAAATAAACTTAAGAGAAAATAGTTAATTTACTTTAATTATTTTCTTTTTTTTGTTACAATGTTTTTTAAGGAGATGATTAATACATGTTAAGTTTTTTAAAAAAAATTTTTGATCATGAGTATAAAGAATTAAATAAATTTAAATTAATTGCTGATCAAGTTTTTGAACTGGATGAAAAATATCAAAAGATGACTGATAAGCAACTTCAAGGTTGTACTAAAAAATTAAAGAAAAGACTAGCGGATGGGGAAACTTTAGACGATATTATTCCTGATGCATTTGCGCTTGTTAGAGAAGCAGCATACCGAGTAATAGGTGAAAAACCTTTTTATGTACAAGTATTAGGTGCGCTTGCTATTCATTTTGGTAACATAGCTGAAATGAAAACTGGTGAAGGTAAGACGTTAACTTGCGTTATGCCTGCTTATTTAAATGCTCTAACAGAAAAGGGTGTCCATGTTGTAACGGTAAACGAATATTTAGCAACCCGTGATGCTAATTGGATGGGTCAAATATACAAATTTTTAGGTTTAACCGTTGCGGTAAACTTAAGGGAAATGTCGCCAAAAGAGAAAAAAGAAGCTTATGAATCTGATATTTTATATTCTACTAATAATGAATTAGGTTTTGATTATTTAAGAGATAATATGGTTGTAAGGAAAGAAGATCGTGTTCAAAGACCTTTAAACTTTGCAATAATTGATGAGGTTGATTCTGTTTTAATCGATGAAGCTAGAACTCCTTTGATTATATCTGGTGGAGTTATGAAGTCTGCAAACCTTTATAAAGAAGCTGATCATTTTGTTAAAACACTAAAGGAAAATGAAGATTACACGATTGATGAAAAGACAAAAGATATAACTTTAACAGATCAAGGAACTTCAAAAGGAGAACGTTTCTTTAGAATTAGTAATTTATACGACATAGAACATACTGCGTTAGTTCATCACGTTAACCAAGCTTTAAAAGCTAATTATACGATGCACAATGATGTTGATTATGTTGTACAAGATGGGAAAATAGTAATAGTAGACCAATTTACTGGTAGACTTATGCCTGGTAGAGCATTTTCTGATGGATTACATCAGGCGATAGAGGCAAAAGAAAATGTTACTATCCAAGAAGAAACTAAAACCCTTGCAACTATTACTTTCCAAAATTATTTTAGAATGTATGAAAAGTTATCAGGTATGACTGGTACTGCTAAAACAGAAGAAGAAGAGTTTAGAAACATATATAATATGTATGTTATTGAAATTCCAACTAATTTACCTGTAATAAGAGAAGATGCTGCTGATTTAATTTATTCAACTAAAGAAGAAAAGTATAAGGCAATAATTAGTGAAATTAAAAAAAGACACGAAGCTGGGCAACCAATATTAGTTGGCACAATAGCGATTGAAACAAATGAACTATTAAGCGGAATGCTTAAAAAAGCACATATAAAGCATGAGGTATTAAATGCTAAAAACCACGCAAGAGAAGCTGAGATTATTGCTAAAGCTGGTGAGAAAGGTGCCGTAACAATTGCTACAAACATGGCTGGTCGTGGTACTGATATTAAGTTAGGAAAAGGTGTTAAAGAACTAGGTGGCTTATGCGTAATAGGAACTGAAAGACACGAATCAAGACGTATTGATAATCAGTTACGAGGTCGTTCAGGACGTCAGGGAGATCCTGGATTTAGTCAATTTTTCGTATCATTTGAAGATGAATTAATGGTAAGGTTTGGTACGGATAGATTTAAAAGTATTTTAGAAATGGCCGGTTTAGATAGCGAAAGAAATATGCGTAGTAGAACTATTACAAGGTCAGTTGAAACAGCTCAAAAAAGAGTTGAGGGTAATAACTTTGATGCCCGTAAGCATTTATTACAATATGATGATGTTATGGGAAAACATCGTGAAATAATGTATGCTAGAAGAAATGAAATATTAGACAATGATGACGTTCACGAGTACGTTATAAAAACAATAACGGATCATGTTGATTTAGTTGTTAGAAGACATACTAATGAACATGGTGTAATAGCAGAAAAAGATTGTAATGAAATAGTTGAGTATGTAAACGAAAATTTACTTAATAAATCAAATTTAAAATTATCCGAGATATTAAATAAAGATATTAACGAAATTGTTTCGGTAACCTTAGATAAAGTGTTAAAAGAATATGAAAATAAGATAAAGGAACTACCGGTAGAAATAAGAAATGATTTTGAAAAAGCAATTAGTTTAAGAGTCATTGATAATTATTGGATGGAACATATTAACACAATGGATCATTTAAGAGAGGGTGTATCATTAAGAGGATATGCGCAAGAAGATCCATTACAGGCTTATATAAGAGAAGGATTTGAACTTTTTGATAATATGTTAGATAATATTAACAAAGATACTACGCTTTATTTATTAAAAGCTGAAATTAGACAAAATCTAGAAGTAAAACAAGTAAAGGGAAAAACAAACGAAGCTAAAGATACGGTATCTAAAAAGACTATAAAAAAAGGCAAAAAAATCGGTCGTAATGATCCGTGTCCATGTGGCTCTGGTAAAAAATATAAACAATGTTGTGGAAAGAACGCATAAATAAAAAAATCAATATTAATAAAATTAATAATTGGCTCGGATTTTTATGAAATGTCCACCAAATATTAAAAATATGTAATAAAATAAGGGTGTGAACAAGTATCTAATTTGTTGACACC
>CASEJU010000080.1 GCA_949288335.1 uncultured bacterium
ATGACAAATAAATCGCCTTGGAAGTATTATATATGATTTTAAAACTTATTGCACATTATTTGTGCACTTCTTTTTTTTAAATACGTTCGTTTTTTTAATATATTAGATAATTGTAAGATTATTGACAAATTTGTAAAAAAGTGTAAAATTATAGTTATAGTAGATAGAGTAGAGGAGAGATAAAACATGGATAAGCTTAACGAAATTTTACAAGAAGTAGGGATTTCAAAGGTAAAATTAGCGAAGTATTTAGGGGTTTCAAGACAAATGATCTACAATTATTTAGAAATGAATGATATTTCTAGATGGCCAAAAGATAAAAAAATGAAATTATTTAATTTGCTTGATATTAAGGAAGCATCTGAAATAGATAATATAAAAGTGGATACCGAATTTATCAATAAAGTAGACATGGTGTTAAATGGTGAGGCATCAAACATAAGCGTATCACACTCAGAAAGTATTGAATTTAAGGAATTAAAGCCAAGGGAACAAGAACTTTTAAACGATATTATATTTATGATTAAAGAGCGTTTCATTGAAAATTCCACTGATTCTTATGTAACATATAAATATCTGCTTCATTTTATACAAGGCTTAGAAAACGTAAAAGAATTAAAGTACATGATGGGATATATTGTTAAGTTACTAGGATTTGTTAATCCAGAAGAATATGCGTTTAACGAAGATGAACAATTTGTCTTTGAAAGCATTATGCATTCCGCAATGGTTTTATACCGTAACGGTGGTGCTTCCAAAACAAAATTAGCTGAACAACATAAAAAGTTCGTTGCCGAAATAGAACATAAAAACGAAGAAAAATTAAGTAGAACACAAGAGATTAATTCTGCTAAGATACAAGCATTACACGAACTAGGATATACGGAGATTAACCAATCTAACGCATCAGAAGTGCTAGCTAAAATAGCTGAAATACAGTCCCGTGACGTTTAACTTAACTACTATATGTTAGTTCATATAATACATATTATGTTAACATTTAGTTTTTGAAACATTGATAGCTTTAAAGCTATCTTTTTAATACTCCATTACTCTATTTAAAGCTAGTACACGCGTTTTTTTATCTTGTTATAACCATCATATCTTTTTATTACACTATATAGTTATCTTATACAATACTATTCACCTATACCATTCATAATAAAATAACATTACTAAACTAAAACATAACATAGATGTATATTAATCACCTTAAATTATAATATTATACTTAATTGTTATGTAGATATTACTTTATAATAAAAGTCCCCTACTTTTATTAACATAAAAAATAGGGGACGTATATTATTTTTTTCTTATTAATTCTATTTTTTGCTTTCTTAAAACAAGCGTTTTAAACTTATTTTTACACTTAGGACACGTTACGTATTTAAATCCTATAGAACTAGGTAAAGGAAGTCTAATGGTAGTTTTGCATTTAAAACATTTTTTATAAACGTGATCTTTATCTTTATACTTATTTTTCTTAAAAAAACTCTTTATGTTATTCTTTATCTTTAAGTATGCCTCCTCTTCCCTACTTCTTTTATATATTTTTTTAGAAAACATTCTATAAAACATTATTATTACTATAACAAGTTCTAATATAGTAATAATAAAATGATTAACAAATATATTTATAATTACCAAAATAAAATATAAACTAAATAAAAACATATATAAATGATCTATTCCGTATCTACCATTCATAAAATTAGCAAACTTTTGTCTCAATTTAATCACCAATACCTATTATATTATAAAATATTAAAAAAATAGTCATAAATTAATTAAAATTTATTAATATCAGAAGCAAATAAATTATTAAATAATAGCAATTATATACTTAATTATTTACGTATTTATTATACATTTCTTTTAAAACCTTCTTTCTTATTACTTTATTGATTCCTTTTTTACTTATCTTAGTATACACCGCAAGTAATAAATCTTTTATCTTATCATTTATATAATCCAAATCTTTTCTATTTTTAAAATAATCAAGTTGAGATTTAGCAGTCCAATTTTTACCTAAATAAGTAAGTGATGCTGCAATGTTATCAATTATTAATTCTACCGTGTATTTATAAGGAATAACAGGAGTTTTATCCGGAGTATTAAAATCATACCAGTACTCAAAATGATGCTTGTTTCTTCCCTTGTGATGAAGCCATGCTTTAGAATATCCATTTTCTTTTTTACATATTTTAATTGGACTTACCTTTCCATTAAAATATTTTACTCCTTCAAAGAACTCTTGAGGAGAATACTTAGATAAATCGTGTAATAACCCCCTTAAAGGTATACCAGCTTTTAAAGATAGTTTAAATACCAAGAATCTATGTTTATTTACCGTGTTTAAATGTCCAAAAAAATTTCTTAATTTCATTTATATCACCAATATAATTATATAATAAAAATAGCTAAAAAGTTAGCTATTTATTTTTTCTTCTAAATAATCTATTTTTTTATTTAATATCTCATAATTCATAAATTCACTCTACCTTGTATTTATTGATTTTATCTTTTATATTACGAACGTGTTTTTTTTCTTTCTTTTTTATCAGTAATATTTAGACTTACTATAACTTCTTTTATTTTGTAAATATCATAATTTGAAATTACTTTTTATATGACCTAATAACATCATTTACGTAATCAAGGTTAATAATGGTGTTTTTTGACGTTACAGATATTTTAGCTTGATTTGAAAAACAAACAATTGGTATAAACATATCTTCTTTTAAGTTTAAATTACATTCTAAAGCTTTAACATGCCCATAATTTTGATAAATTGGATTATAAAACATTCCTTTATGCCCATTAACATATTGGTACCAATATTTTTTATACTCGCTTCCATAAATACGACCATAATAATTTTTCATCTCTATTACAAATATTCCATACTTTGATATTACTATATGATCAATTTGATAAGTTTTATTATTACTTTTAAGCATCACGTCATTTAATATTAAATACTCTTTTTTAGGTAGTTTATTAAGCTCTTTTTTTAAGCCAAAACTCCCCCATAAATCTCCTAAATTTATTATATAGAAAAAAGCCTATAAAAGATATTAACAAAGATAATATTGATATAATAAAAATCCATGTGTTTTCGTAGTAAACTTCTAACATACTTTTTAGTATCATGTTAATCACCAACTAATAAAATGATTTTTTTATATTTTGATTTATATCTTTAAATTTATTTTCATCATAATATATATTTTTTAAATCATGAGAATTTAAAATCATGCTTTTAAAACAATCCTCTTGCGAAAAACCATAGTCTAAACGCATTCTTATAATGTAATATAAAGGATATTTAATAGGGATTTTATTATCTTTACTGTAATCAGTTAAGGTTATTTTATAATTAGAAAGCCTAAGTTCATAATTTAAAGCATCATTTATAATTTCTAATACGTCTGCGTTAGAATAATTATAAATACTTAATCTAGAATATAAACTATACACATTTTCTTTGTTAATTAAGTTATTTTTAAAAAGATCATAAGAAGTTACTACCGTATCATCATCCGGATAATAATACTTGTTATTACCATATTGATATGAGTTATAAAAATTCTTTAAAGACTCTTTTACTAAATCGTTATCATTTAAATTTTCATCTATAAGATAAGTTCTTATTATTATGTATAATAAATTTTCGTAATTAAATTTATATGTTTTACAAAAGTCTTTTATATTATAGCTTTTGTTATGATTATAAATTTTTAAATTTTTATTTAAAAGATAAATTATTTTTGAAAGCAAATAAGAAGTGTCATTAACATTTAGGTTTCTTGCTAATCTTTTTAATATTCTTTGTAACATATCAATATCAATTTTATATTTTTGAGCTGTTATTCTAATAATATCATGTTCTTCTTTGCCTATTTTCATAGGATAAAATCTAGTGTATTCGTACATATTTATTTTCCTTCTTTTTAATAGTCATTATTGTAGCACGTTTATATATAAATGTAAATGTTATTTCATAAGCATATGACTTATTATCATAACTAAAAAACCTATTATAACGTATTTTAAAACGCCTTTTAAAGTACTTTGTTTGTATGCACCAGGAATTAACTCATAAATGGATATATGAATCATTATACCCGCTATTATGGCGTATAAAGCGGCCATTATATAATCATTTATAAACGGTGCTAAAAAAAGATATGCAAGTATGCTTCCTAAAACCTCACTCATACCAGATATTAAAGCGTAGAAAATAGCCTTAAACTTGTTATTTGTTGAATGATATATTGGAACTGCTATAGATATTCCTTCTGGAATATTATGAAGTGCGATTGCTAAAGATAAAGTAAGACCAAGTTTTAAGTTATTAGATGAGGTTATAAACGTTGCAATACCCTCTGGAATATTATGCATTATTATTGCAACCATGCTTATTATACCTATTTTATATAAACCTTTATTACCTTTTTCTTCGTCATTTGAGGGCAAATATTTATCTATTAACATTGATATAATTATTCCAATAACTAAAAAAATAAGTGTTAACATAAACCTCGGGAACATTTTACCTTCTTTTAAAATCATGCTAAATGAATTAGGTAGTAAATCAATAAGTGAAACACACACCATAACACCTGCTGCAAAAGATAAGCTAACTTCTATTATTTTATTATTTTTATGCTTGTCAAAAAATATTACCAAGGCTCCAATTAAAGTTGATATTCCTGCTAAAAAAGACAAAACAAAAGCATACAAAGTACTATTTGGCATAACTTACCTCCTAGTTAATTTATATGCTTTTTTTATTTTAAATTGTTTTTAATTATCATCATAAAAAATATAAATGTATTTAAACTATTTTATTTCTAGGATGAAAATCTTCGTAATCTTTTTTTACTTTATTGTTTGAAACATGCGTATATATTTGAGTTGTTTTAATGTTTTCATGGCCAAGCATCTCCCCTATTGCTCTTAAATCAGCTCCATGCTCTAGTAAATGCGTTGCAAAAGAATGTCTTAAGGTATGTGGTGAAAAATCTTTTTTTATTCCTTTTTCTTTAGCAATTTTTTTAAGTACCTTAAAAAAGCCTTGCCTTGTCATACCTTTTCCATAACTACTTATAAATACTTTATCAGTTAAATAACCTTTTAATAAAGAAAAACGATATTCATTTATATATTTTTTAATAACGTTTGTTGCAATATCATTTATTGGTACGATTCTTTCTTTTTTTCCTTTACCAAATATCCTAACATAATTATCAGTTAAGTTTATGTCATTTACTTCTAATGAGACAAGCTCTGATACCCGAATTCCAGTTCCGTACATTAGTTCAAGCATTGCCTTATTTCGCCAGTCTAAGGCCGTTTTTGGAGTTATGTCCAAGAGTTTATTTACCTCTTCTTCATTTAACGTTTTAGGAAGTGTTTTTCTAAGTTTTGGGGATTCTATTTTTTCGCATGGATTAACATCTATTATCTTTTCTTTCATTAAATAATCAAAAAAAGTTCTTATACTAACTATTTTTCTTGCGATTGTTTTATCCTTTTCATTTATTTCATTAAGGTGTTTAATATATGATTTTATGTCATTAGATGCTACGCTTTTTATATTTTTATCATTTAAATAATCATTAAAAGAAATCAAGTCCTTTTCATAAGCTAGCTTAGTGTTATTACTTAATTTTTTTTCAATGTAAACATAATTAATGTAATTTTCTATTTCTTTTTTCATGTAATCACCATATTTTATTCTACTGCTTTAATACCTTCTTTTATTGCATTTGGGACCTTATCATCAACAAATGCTAAATTATCATTAGTTACGTGTTTTTTCTCTGGTAAACCAAACCTCACTGCAAGGTTATAAATTTTATTAAAAAACGTAAAAACATCTAAGTGATCATCTTTTAAAACATATTGTTCAATATCAAAATCATTTGAATTAATTAAGTTATATAATTCTTTATCTTCACCCAATAAGAATGATTCATTAAACTTATATTTATTTTCTTTTATAAAATAAATAAACTTAATAAGTGTATTTTTACACTTTATTAATTTACTTAGCCTACTTATAAATTCATCAACGCAATGAAATAATATACTATTTATTATTTCTTTATCATATGTTTTTTCATAATTTTTTCTTTTTAAACTTATATATTCATTAAAAATGTAATATATTTTATCTTTATACGCTGGATTATTAATTTCATTATCAACGTAAGATTTTAACTTATTTAATAACTTTTTATCCATTTATACCACCTACTATTATCAAAATACTATTATTTACTTATTTTGTCAATAATGATAATGATGTGTTATAATTAGCTATAAGGCATGGTGATGAAAATGAATAATGAACCTTTAGCTAATTATTTAAGACCAAAAAAATTAAAAGACGTAATAGGTCAAGAACATTTAATTGGAAAAGATAAAATAATAACCAACTTAGTTGAAAATAAAAAATTATTTTCAATGATATTATATGGTCCTCCGGGTGTTGGTAAAACTTCTATCGCAAACGCTATCGTAAATGAATTAGTCGTTAAATACCGTTTTTTAAACGCTGTTGTTAACAACAAAAAAGACTTTGAAATTGTTTTTGAAGAAACCAAAATATACGGAAACATCGTTCTTGTTGTAGACGAAATACATAGACTTAATAAAGATAAACAAGATCTTTTACTTCCGATGCTTGAGAATGGATTAATTACGTTAATTGGTCTTACAACGTCTAATCCATATCATAAGATAAACCCGGCAATAAGAAGTAGGTGCCAGATATTTGAACTATATTCATTGACCAAAGAAAACATTATAAATGGTTTAAAAAAAGCATCCAAGTCATTAAAAGACATAATTATAGATGATAAAACCCTTTCCTTAATCGCTACTATGTCAAATGGTGATTTTAGGTTTGCTCTTAATTTATTAGAAGTTTCATATTATAGTTCAAGTAACAAAAAAATAACCGTAGACGTTATAAAAGAAATAAATAATAAAGCATCGAATTCGATGGACGAAGATGAAACTGGTCATTATGACGTTTTATCCGCTTTTCAAAAATCAATTAGGGGATCTGATGTAAACGCCGCATTACATTACTTGGCAAGATTAATTTCATCTGGAGATTTAGACAGTATTTATAGGCGTATGACGGTAATTGCTTACGAAGACATCGGACTTGCAAATCCTAACATGCCAGTAAGAGTTGATGCATGCGTAAACGCCTGTGAAAGGCTTGGCCTTCCAGAAGCTAGAATACCACTAGGTAATATGGTAATAGACCTTTGTTTGTCTCCTAAATCTAATAGCGGCCACATAGCATTAGACCTAGCTTTAAAAGACGTTGAACATGGTAACATAGGAAAAGTACCAAGTCACATTAACGCACAGGCTTTTGGCTACAAATACCCACACGATTATCCTGGAAGCTATGTGGTTCAACAATACTTACCTGACGAACTAAAAAACAGAGTTTATTATAAGCCAAAAAATAACAAATACGAAAAAGTACTAGCTACAACGCTTAGTAACATCGAAAAAATAAAGAAGGATCAAAAATGATTCTTCTTTTAATAATATTCATCATCATCACTATCGTTTGATAATTTTTTGTTTAATTCATTATCTATAATACTTCCTATGTCATCATCTTGTAAAGCATTTGCTCTTTCAAGCTCTTTTCTTTCAGCGTAGGATAATATTCTTGTTTCCTCTTCTTCATCATTGTCAATCAAAGGAATGTCATCATCATCTTCACCAGTTTTTTCTATTTCTTTAGTAACATCACTTACTTCGCTATCGTCGTTATTTAAAGGTGGCATCTCAATTGTTTTTTCATCATCATAATCTTTTTGTTCTATTACTTTTTTTGCTTTATTATTGTTATTATTTTTTTCTTTTAAAGCCGCCTTTTTCTTTTTATTATTTTTAACAATAATGAATATTATTATTGCTATTAATAAAATTAAGATAACACCTCCAATTATAAACGGAAGATAATTAGTATCTTTTTTTTCAATTATTATTCTGTAAGTATCAGTATTACCATTTTCAGCCGTTACAATTATTTTAATTACACTACCATCTTCTAGATTTTCATTACCTTCTATTTCATAACTTGAGCTTTTGTCACTTAAGGTAACCGTTATATCAAGTTCTGTATCTTCTTTATCAATATTTAAATAAAAAGTCTTGGAATTCTTATCAAAATTAAAGTGATAATCTTTTATTTTTATTTTTTTTATCTTTGTATTAGAAGATTCTTCTTCATCTAACCTTGTAACGATTACTTTGTAAAACTTGGTTGTTTCATCTTCTGAAGTTACTGAAATGGTAAACTCGTTATCCCCAACTTCAAGCGTTCTTGGGCCATCAACATCAACTGTAGCAGCATCATCTTCTGCTTTTGCATCCACTAAAATACTAGTTACATCATTTTCAACATCAATAAAATACTTTGTTGTGTTTTTTGAAAAATCATCAATTTCTTCACCATCAATCGTTATGCTTGATAAGTAATTATTACTAGATTTTGCTTTAGTAGTAGTCGTGGTTGTTTTGGTAGTAGTTGTTTTTTCTGATACGTTTATCGTAATAGTTTTGTAAGTGGTTGATTTATCCTCACTAACAAGAGCAATATCGTATTTATCAGCTTTATTTGCTTTAAATTCAATTGAACTATCTTTCGATATTTTAGTAGAACCTTGATATACTTGTAAATCAGTATTTACGTAAACGGTTTGATTAGTTGTTATATTGCATGTAAATGGCACATCAACTGTTGCTGAATCACACTCAATATTATATTCATCAACTCCTTTTACATTTGAAACAAACATAAACATACATAATGTAAAAAATAATAATAAATTTCTTTTTTTCATAAATTCAACTCCCTATTATTACAATAATAATTGTATCATTTAATAAGAATTTATACAACAATAAAAATAAATTATTTTTTGTTGTTAATTTGTTTTTATATTTTTAATATTAATATATTTATATGCTATTCTCATTATTTATAACATCATTTATTACGTAACTTGCAAGCATTATTCCTGCAGCGTTTGGTACGAGTGCTAAAGAAGGTATTTCTTTTACGCTTTTAACAATTACTTCTTCACTTGATGATACAACTGGTAATTTATAGTTTATTTTCTTTTTTCTTAAAATGTTTCTTATTTTTTTAGCTAAAGGATCATATTTAGTTTTCCAGATGTCTGTTATTTCAAGTTTACTAGGATTAAGTTTATTTCCGGTTCCCATACAAGATATTATTTTTATGTTATTATCTATAGCATACTTTATTAGCTCAATTTTAGCCTTTACATCATCTATTGCATCAATTATGTAGTTAACATCCAATTTATTATTCTTAAAAAAAGAACTATCTAATTTTACGTTAGACATAATAACACTACATGATGGATTAATTATTTTTACTCTTTTTTCGGCTTCATCAACTTTACTTTTATTAATGTTTTTTATAGTACATAACACTTGACGATTAATGTTACTTTCTTCAAAATTATCATAATCCATAATACTTATGTTTTCTATTCCTGATCTTGCAATCATCTCAAGACAAGAACCTCCTACTCCGCCTAAACCAACTATTAAAACATGGGTATTTTTTAATTTATCTACACTTTCTTTTCCAATTAACAGTTCACTTCTTTGTAAATTCATAAAATCACCAAAATAATTATATAAATAATCCATTAAAAAGTAAATAAAAAAGACCCAAAGGGTCGTTTACTAACAAGATAAACCTGCACATCTCGCAGGTGGGTATCCCACAATGGCTTTAGACTTCTTAATTAAATTAAGCATGAACACCACCATTGATTCTGATTCCCTTATAATATTTAGCGGGTTAAATGTGCTAGCTTACGATACCTTTAGGTCATTTATATTATACCACGAAAATAAGTTATTATTCAATATTTATTAGGAAAGTTTACAGTATGAATTATTAAAATACAATATAAATTCTTCAATAACTTTAATAATACCAGCAAAAATTTGCAGATTACTTTGAACGTCAAGCATTTTATTATTAATAACTATTCTAATAGAAGGAATGTTACATAATAAAGAAGAAACTGTTATTATCTCATTTTCTTTTTCTTTATTAGGAACGTTTTGTTCATCTACTTTTACGTTGTATTTTATACCTAGTTCCATTAATTTATCATACAAATTATTCATACCAAGAAGCGTTTCTCTTTGGTTGGTTACTATGTCTAATACGGTATCATCTTTAAACGTACTTGAATGTACGTCAATAAGTAATTTTAAATCATATGAATTTATTAAATTAATAACCGCGTTTTTATAATCATTTTCTTGATCAGTATTTGGATCGGCGTGAGTAAAAAGTTGAAATATTCCGTAAGAACTAGTTGCGTTACATAAGTACCTTACCAATGAACCAGTATATTTTTCAGCATCCCTTACATCATCACCTCGTATTTGATTAACGGCGTGAGGAGCAGATAAAAGCACTGGTACGTTTCCACTTAAAACACGATATTTTTCTTCAGTCCATACGTTAGTACCAAAATACTCATTATTAGCAAAGTCTGCTTCTAAACCTAATATTTCTTCTTTCATACTCCCACTCCTATTCTTAATCTACGTTAATTATATATTATTTTACTTTAAAATTCAATAAAAAGAACTTATAAAAATCATTATGTGTAAATTTAATTTCAAACTTAAACCTCATAAACTGCAACCCGCTTTCTATTTTTTTGGTTGGAAAACAAAGCTAGTAAATAACTACTTCCTCATACTTATAATTAGACATATCTTTTAAAATTCCCTTAAAAAAATAAAAAGTTAGATTTTTTCTAACTTTTTTGTTTATGGATAAAGTCTATTAGGACCCCTAAATAAGAACATTGTTTCCTTAAGTGATGGTAAACCTAACAATAGCATGGTCATTCTATCGATTCCAAGCGCAAATCCTCCGTGTGGTGGACAACCGTATTTAAAGAAATCTTTATAAAACTCAATGTCTTTTCCAAGGCCTTTTTCTTTAGCTTGCCCTTCTAATACGTTATAACGGTGTTCTCTTTGCGCTCCGGTAGTAATTTCTGTTCCTCTCCAAATAAGGTCATAACCTTGAGGAATACCGTCTTTTCTCATGTGATAAAATGGCCTTTTAGTTTTACTAAAACCAGTTACAAAGATAAACTCATGCCCGTAAACATCCATTGCATATTCGCTAGTTAGTTTTTCTGCTTCGGCATTCATATCTCCAATATCATGATCAGGCACCTTATAACCATATCTTTCACTTAGCTCTTTATACAAATCTTGTAAATCTATCCTTGGAAAAGGAATTGTTGGAATAACAACGTCTACACCATATAATTCTTTAATCAAATTACCATATTTTTCTTTTACCGCGGTAAGACCTGAAACTAGAAGTTCTTCTTCTACCTTCATAACGTCTTCATATGAATTAATGTTTGCAAACTCCAAATCAAACGAAGTAAATTCAGTTGCATGACGATTGGTGTTTGAGTTTTCTGCACGAAAGCAAGGAGCTACTTCAAAGACTCTTTCGTATCCTGCCGCAATTGCCATTTGTTTATAAAACTGCGGTGATTGAGCTAGGTATGCTTTGTTTCCAAAATAGTTAACCTCAAAAACTTCACTTCCTGATTCTGATGCCGCTCCAATTAATTTTGGGGTATGTATTTCGGTAAAATCATTACCGTATAAATACTCTCTCATCGCACGTACAAACTCAGTTTGCACTTTAAATATATTAAAGTTAACATCATTTCTTAAATCAAGAAAACGATTATCCATTCTGGTATCAATTAAAGCAGCATCTTTATTAGCTATGTTAATTGGAAGTTCTGGTGCGGATGTACTAGTAACTTCAATGGAATCAGGAATTAACTCCATACCTCCCATTTTAACTTTTTCATTTTCTTTTATGGTTCCTGTTACCGTAATGGTTGATTCATTTGTTAGTTTATCTACTATTTCAACCATTTTTTGGTTTTCTGGAATGGACTTTTCAATCGTAACTTGGATTCTTTTTCCTTCGTTTCTAAGTACGATAAATTGTACCCATTGTAAGTTTCTTATTTTTTCAGCAAAACCAGATATTGTTATTTTCTTATTTATATGCTTTTTATAATCTATCATGTTTAATCCTCCTTATGACACTTGCAGTTATCACCACAATTACAATTATGCTCTTCATTAGCACTACAGTTACATTCGTCTTCTTCGGTTATGTTTTCATCTAAATAGTATATCAATGCATCTAATGAAATAACGTCTTCTTTTTTTGTTTTATTATTTTTTATTTTAACCTCGTTTTGTTTTAAATCATCACTATTTAACACGATGGTAAACTTACTATTTAACCTGTCTGCTTGCTTAAATCCTGCTTTTAGACTTCTGTTTAAATAATCAGTTTCAACGATAAAACCATTCATTCTAAGCTCGTTAGTTAGGTATGCTGCGTATTTTTTTTCATCTTCGTTTACGTATAGCAAGAACAAATCAACGCTTGTTTGAATTGGAATGTTTGCTTTTTCATATTCTAACGCAAGCATTAGTCTATCAAAACCAGCTGCAAAGCCAATTGAAGGCGTTTTAGGACCACCTAATTGTTCTACTAAGGTGTTATATCTTCCGCCACCTCCAATAACGTTTTGAGCTCCAAAACCTTCTATTTTGGCTTCTACTTCAAACACGGTGTGATTATAATAATCAAGACCTCTTACAACCGATGGATCAACTACGTATTCTACGCCCATAATGCTTAGATATTCTTTTACTTTTTCAAATCTTTCTTTAGACTCATCATTCAAATAGCCAATTGTTTTAGGAGCGGTTTTCATAACTTCTTTATCTTGGTCAACCTTACAATCTAAAATACGAAGAGGATTTTTTTCTAATCTTTGTTTACAATCATCACATAATTCATCAATATGAGGTTTAAAGTGTTCTACCAAAGCCTTTCTATAATTATCCCTTGATTCGGTATCTCCAAGCGAATTAATATTAACTTTAATTCCTTTTAAACCGAGTATTTTATATATGTTAACCGCAAGAGAAATTACTTCTGCATCTGATAAAGGATCATCGCTTCCAATTAGTTCATAACCAAATTGGGTAAATTCACGATATCTTCCTGATTGTGGCCTTTCATAACGATACATTGGACAGTTATAATAAAGCTTTATTGGTTGATTATTATTACCATACATTTTATTTTCAATATAACTTCTTACAACTCCCGCAGTACCTTCTGGTCTAAGCGTCATACTTCTTTTGCCGCGATCAGTAAAATCGTACGTCTCTTTTGTTACTATGTCAGATGTTTCACCAACACCACGGTGAAATAATTCACTTGATTCAAATACTGGTACCCTAATAAAGTTATAGTTATATTTTTCCATTACTTCGTCTATTACCTTAGAGACGTACTGCCATCTTTTTGCTTCTTCGCCGTAAATATCTTTTGTTCCTTTTGGTTTTGTTATCATATTTCCTCCTAAATTATAAAAAGAGCCTTAAGTTATAGGGATGAACAAAAGTCCACGGTGCCACCCTACTTCACTTTAAGTGCTCTTTATTTTAAATATTTAATTGTCTTAGTTTTATTTATATTGTAAGCTGTCACTTCTTACTAAAACTAATAATATTTTATTATATTTTGCATTTATTTGTCAATCTAATTTTAAATTCTAACGGAAGCCTCCGCCTCCGCCGCCACCACCGAAGGAGCCTCCGCCACCTCCTCCGGAAGAGAAACCTCCGCCTCCGGAATGATAACTTTGAGCTCTTTGCCTTGATGAGACTGCTACCCGCATCGAGGATCTTGCTATCGAATTTATGATTAAGAAATCAGTAAAGCTACATCCCATGGTACTATACGTTTCTTCAATTATCTCCGGATATAACTTTTCGAATTGTTTAGCTACTTTATCTGCAATACCAAGAATTTGGGCATATATTAAATAATATTCCCACATGTTTACTTCAATCGCCGTTTTATCATCTATTCTAGAAAACTCCTCTAAAAAATTCTTAAGTCCTTTTAATTTAACACCTTCATCTTTCATTATCGGGTTAACAACCAAAACCGTTTTCTTAAAGATTTTACCCTTTTCTATTTGAGATAGTTTTCCTTCGTTAAGTAATTTAGCATTTTCACTAACTAGTACCCGATCAAACCATTTTAAAATTTCATCATAGTTGTTACGGCACCATTTTTCAAATTCTTTAGACTCCAATACACCATCAATACTAGCTTCATGCATTTTTCTATGTAAATCCTCTTCTAAAGGATTATCGGAAGTAAAGGTATCAACGTTTAATACTATTAAAGTTTCTTCTTTTTTCTTAAGTAATCCAGTTTCCTTTTTAGTTATAGATATTTTCTTTTCTAAAAGCCACTTTAATAACACCGCACCCAAAAGATCGGTTTTATTTTTATTTAAATGGTAGCACTCTGCCACCCAAAAAGCTCTGTAAATATCTTTGTTAAAAGGAATCTCACGGTTATTAGGAACGTTCTTAGGAAGTTTTCTGCCACCGTTTCCAAAATCAAAAAGGTCGGTTCCAATCATGCTATTTGTCTTTTTTAAAGTGTTTGCTACTGAAAATATCATTATTCCCCAAAAAAAGATTACAAGTAGCATTGGGAAAAAATTAATTATCTTTTCTATAAAACTTTCTTTGTATTTATCCGCTCCTTCTTCAGCCATTTCATGATAATAATTAAAATCTTCATTTATTGTGTTATAAGTGTTAAACGTTCCTTTATCAAACTTAACAAGGATTGTCATGTATTCATTAGAATCAAGCGTTCCTTCCGAGTTCATTTCAATATAACCATCGTATACGTACGCGGTGCCGCCGTAATTACCATATCCCCAAACATCTATGTCCTTGCTAAAATAATCGTCGGCGTGTATTTTAATATGAACATCACCTGGCCTTGAAGATAATTCGTGAGGAACAAGCGTCCAATATATCATATCAGCGTCGGTAAGGCTTGTAACAAAACCTTCAATATCATACGTTAAAACATAATTATGATACCCATACTCGGAAATACCCCAACATAACTCTATACCATCAGATACATAATTTATACCGTTTTTATATGCCTTGGCATTAAAACTTGCGTTTGGATTCCAATAATCATCATAGGTATATTCTTTTCCATTTTCACTAACCTTAAAATTAGTTATTTTTGCATTACCAATGTTGTAGTAAGGTTTATATCCTTCTGTTCCTTGGTTTAAGTTAGCACTCCAAGTTTCGGTAACATGGGCCGTTCCATTATTATCTAGGTATATGTCCATATCTATTTTTGATATACTATTAGCCTTTACAACCAACGGAAAAATAAATAAAATCACCGATAGAAAAGCCAATTTAAATAATTTTCTCATACACTCCTCCTTAAAGAAAAAAGCCTACTAATAAAGCAGACTAAAATTTAACTTCTACGTTTTTTCTTTCTTCTTCGGTTGCCTCAAAGAAAGCTTCAGGTTTAAAACCAAAAATGTTAGCTACTATATTTGACGGAAACATTTCAAGTTTATTTTTATAAGTTAAAACCGAATCATTGTAAAACTGCCTTGCAAAACGTATTTTTTCTTCAACCTCATTTAGTTTGTTTTGTAAATCCAAAAAGTTTTGGTTCGCTTTTAAATCAGGATAGTTCTCTGCCAAAGCAAATAACCTTCCCAAAGCCTCTGTTACCTCTCCTGCAGCTTTAATTTCTTCTTCTTTAGTATTAGCACTAGTTGCTTTACTTCTTGCGTCAATTACCGCATCTAAAGTCTCTTTTTCATGTTTAGCATAACCTTTTACGGTTTCTACCAAGTTAGGTATTAAATCATTTCTATTTTTTAACACCACATCAATTTGTGACCATTGATCTTGTACTTTGTTTCTTAACCCAACAAGAGAGTTATAAGTAGAAACAAAATATATAACAAGTAAGACCAAGATAATCCCTATAACTATTAATGCTATTGTCATAATATCCTCCTATGATTTAATTATATATTATAATTTTTTAAAAATAAAGTATTTTTATAAATAAACGATTTTATTTATGGTAATTAAAAATCCTTACTATCAATTATAATGGTAACCGGACCGTCATTTATTAAACTAACTTTCATGTCGGCACCAAACTCTCCTTTTTGAACGTTTATATTATTAGATTCTAAAGCGCTATTAAAGTATTCGTACAACTTTTTTGCATCACTATAATTCAAAGCATCCGTAAAAGAAGGCCTTCTTCCGTTTAATTTTGCGTACAAAGTAAATTGAGAAATCGACAAAACACCTCCTTTTACATCTTTTAAACTTAGGTTAAGCTTATCGTTTTCATCAGAAAATATTCTTAAATTTATTATTTTATCAACCATTTTATCAACGGTTTTAGTGTTATCATTATTAGTAAACGCAACTAGTAAAACAAATCCGTAATCTATTTTTCCCACTTTCTTTTCATCTATTGTAACACTTGCTTTTTTACTTCTTTGAACGATAACCTTCATTATTTATTTCCTCTTTCTACACTAGTTACGTAATTTAACTGTCCTATTACGTTTATATATTTATCAAGGGTTTGTTTTGAATCAACCAAAACGTCTAAATCATAAACGTTATAATCAGTGTTCGTAATGGTATTAACGCTTTTTACACCAACGTTCATGGAAGAAGTTTTAGATATAATATCCAAAAGCAAATTATCTTTTTTCTCGGCGTAAATAATTACGTTTGTAACGTATTTTTTATTTACGTTTTCATTCCAATGAACCGGTATTATACGCTCGTTTACATCACATATGTTATGACATGTTCTTCGGTGAATGGTAATACCTTTTCCTTTTGAAATGTACCCAACTACATCATCACCTTTAACAGGCATGCAGCATCCTCCAAAAGATACCTTTATGTCATCCATTCCATCAACTATTATGTCACCTGAGCCTTCCATTACTTTGGATGAATACTTTAATACTTTCTCTAAAGCCCTTTTTTCCTCTTCTTTTTCACCCAATATGGTTTTAATGATACTAGTCGGGTTATATTTACCTATTCCTATTTCATAGTATAACTCATTTTCACTATTAAGTCCTAAATCATCAAGCGCAATCTTTATTTTTTCATCATCCATGATATCGTTCGTTGATAATTTTTTTCTTCTGATTGTTTTTAAAAGCAGTTCTTTTCCTTCGGCGGTTGTTTTTTCTTTATCAATTTTACTAAAAAACGCTTTAATTTTATTTTTAGCACTCGTTGTATATGCTATGTTAACCCACTCTAACGAAGGACCTTTGCTGTTTTTATTAGTGTTTATTTTAACTATGTCTCCATCTTTTAATTTATAATCAAGCGGCACGATGTTATTATTAACGATTGCTCCTACCATTTGATGCCCAACACTTGTGTGTACGCGATAAGCAAAATCAACCGGTGTAGAACCTACTGGTAATTCAAATACGTCACCTTTAGGTGTATAAACGTATATGTTAGTTGGATTAAAAACTTCGTTTTTTATCGTGTTAACGAACTCTTCTCCTTCAACTTGTTGTTCGTTTAACTCTATTACCGTTCTAAAAGATTTTAACTTAAGTTCCATGTCGTTTACTTTGTTTACGCCATGCTCTTTATAAGACCAATGTGATGCAACACCATATTCCGCTACCTTATCCATTTCATAGGTTCTAATTTGTATTTCAAAAAGTTTTCCGTCAACCCCAAAAACGGTTGTATGAAGGGACTGGTATCCGTTTGCCTTGGGACGTGCAATGTAATCTTTAAATCTTTTTGGAACCGGTTTAAACTTAGCATGAATTGCCCCAAGAGCCAAGTAGCATTCAGAGACGCTATTAACAAAATAACGTAGTGCTAAAATATCATATATTTCGTTAAATGTTTTTCCTTTTTGAAGCTTATTATAAATACTATATACGCTTTTACTTCTTCCTTTCATCTCGTGAGGAATATTGTTTTCGTCTAGTATTTTTGATACGCTCTCCATCATTTTATCAACTGATTTATCAAGTTCTTGCCTTGATTCACTAAGCTTTTCTAAGATGTCGTTATAAACGTCTGGTTTCCAGTATTTTAAACTTAAATCTTCTAATTCGCTTTTAATGTGATTAATACCAAGACGGTGAGCGATTGGAACTAATATTTCAAGGGTCTCTTTGGCTTTTTCTTTTCTTTTTTTCTCGGGAATTGCCCAAAGCGTCCTCATGTTATGCAAACGATCTGCTATTTTTAATATGATAATGCGAACGTCTCCAGATAAACCAACCAATATTTTTTTATGATAAGAAACCAAAGTCTCGTTATCCGCGGATAAAGAAAGCTTGTTTATTCTTGATATTCCATCTACTAACTTCTTAATGTCTTCTCCAAACTCTTTTTGGATGTCTTCTATTTTTACGTTAGCAAAATTAATTACATCATGCAAAAGCGCGGTAGCAAGAGTTTGGGCATCAGCATAAATCTCGGTTAGAATCAAAGCAACGTTTAAAGGATGCAACATATAATCATCACCGGTTAACCTTAATTGGCCAGCATGAGCCTTACTTGCAAACTCATACGCATGTTTGATTAAGTTTATGTCATCCTCGCTTTTAATGTAAGTTTTAGCCTTCTTTAGTAAGTCATCTAAAGTGTACGCATCTTCTTTTTGCTTCAATTTTAAACACCTTCTTTTTATTTTTTCTTTTTCTTCTTATTACTTTTTTTATTAACGCCATTACTAGGTTTTACTTGCAAAGAAATTTTTTCATCATCTTTTTTATTACTTAATTTAACGTCTTTACTTTTTAACTTTCTACTTTCAATTAAATACCATAATTCTGGTGCTAATAAAACAGAAGAATAAAGTCCAATTACAAGACCAAAAATAATTGCTAAGTTAAATGGTAAAATTCCTTTAGAACCTAAAACAATTAAACATAAAACCGGAATAAGCGTAGTAAACGTTGTGTATAAAGACCTTGTAAGCGTTTCACTAACACTTAAATCAACGATGTCTTTTAATGATTCTTTGGTTAATTTTCCGCTAAAATTCTTAAGGTTTTCTCTTACCCGGTCAAAAACTACGATCGTGTTGTTAATTGCGTAACCAATAATGGTTAAAATAGCGGCGATAAATATTACGTTTACCTCGATTTTAAATAGCGAGAACAAAGCCATAACAACTATTACGTCATGAAGCAAGGTTGTAATAGATGATATCGCGTAGCTGAATTTAAACCTAAAGGATATGTATATAATAATTGCGATGCTAGCGATTATAACCGAATAAAAGGCGTTTTTTATTAAGTCTTGTTTTACTACGTCAGTTACAACGTTTATCTCCGTTTTAGCATCATACTTATCCTCGAAATAATCGTTAACTTTATTAATTCCCTTTTCTTTTAGCTCGGTATTTAACCTTACGTATATTTCGTCATTACTTTGTTTTTCTATTGAAACAATCTCATAGTCTAACTTCTTAAAATCATCTTTTACCATTTTTAAAGTCACGTCTTGTGCTTTAATGGTAACGTCAGATCCCGACCTAAAGTCAATTCCTAAATTAAACCCGTTAATCAAAAGATAAACAAGTCCTACTATTAAATATATTATGGTTATCGTAAAGCACTTCTTTGTAATACCAATAGCCTTAATGTTAGGCTTACTAAAAGGCGTTTTATCCCTTTTTAAAAATCTAACGAAACGATTAGGATTTTTATCAAAATATTTTGTTTTAACAAACTTACCAAGGATTATTCTATTTAGTAGCACCATGACAAACATGGTTGCAAAAATAGTTATCATAAGCATGGTTGCAAAACCTTTTACCGAACTTTCACCAAATATAAATAGCACGATTGCAACTATTAACGTAGTTACGTTAGCATCAAAAATAGAACTCCAAGACTCACTGTTTCCTTCCTTAAAAGAAGCACTTAAACTATTACCTTTTTCCAAGGCTTCTTTGGTTCTTTCGTTTGTTATAACACATGAATCAACGGCCATTCCGATACCTAATACCAAAGCGGCGATTCCAGGAAGCGTTAAAACTCCTCCGATTAACCAGAAAACACCCATTACTAAAAGCATGTATAAAAGTAAGCTTAAACCCTCAATAAAACCAGCAAATTTATATAATAAAGTCATGAAAACAATTACTAATACCATACCAACTACACCGGCAATGAAAGTGTTTGTTAAAACACCTTGTCCGTATGAGGCGTTAACGTTTTGACTTGATATTTCGGTTAACTTAGTTGATATAGAACCAGCGTTAATGTTGGAAGCTAAATTTTCAGCTTCTTCTTTATCAAAGTTTCCGGTTATGATAACGTCACTAGAAAACCCTTGCGATACCGTTGCCGCAGACAAACACATACTATCTTCCGTACCACAAGTTTCGGCGTCTTTTTCGTAAGAATTAACGCCAGATTCAAAGTTATACCATATAACCATTAAGTTTTCACCTTGAGGCTTTTCACTAACTAAAGTAGTAGCCTCTAAAAACTTTTCTTTATCTGAAACCTGTAAAGATATGGCAGGATTTCCTTCTTCATCATAAGAAAGTTTTGCCCCGCTAATTACGCTTGCGTCCATCAATAATTTATCATCAACGTCTCTAAATGATACGTTAGCAACGTTTGACAATGCTTTTCTAGCACCTTCTATGTCCGTTACTCCAGCAAGTTTAACACGTATTTTATCATTTCCCTCAATCGTTATTTCAGGTTCTGATACGCCAAGGGAATCAACGTTTCTTTTTAATACGTCATACGTACTATTTAAATCATTCGTTGTTAATTTTTTTCCGTCACTTCTTTTTACTTGGTACAAAACCTCAAAGCCACCTTTTAAGTCAAGCCCAAACTTCATGTCACTAAAAAGAGGTATGTATACCAAACTAAAAATTATTATAACCATTAAAAAAATTAATAGTCTTTTGATAAATTTCTTCTTCATTTTAACCATCCTTACAAATAAATTTAATAATGGTGATATTTACCATCATTATCAACAATTTATATTATATAACATATACTTGTTAAAATCAAAGATAAAAATATTATTAAAATAAATATATGGTAAATTAATATTAAAATCCCCATATAATTTAATATGATTAAATTAAAAAACAACCTACTTATAAAAAACATAATAATTTTACTTGTATCCGGTGCAATTGCTAAAGTACTTGGAATGATTGGAAAAATAATTTACACAAGAATAGCCGGAGTAAACGTAGTTGGATTATACGCCATGATAACTCCTACTTTCATGTTAATAATAAGCCTTACACAATTTAGTTTTCCAATATCTATAAGTAAAATAAGCGCCGAGGGAAAATATAAAAATAATGATTTATTAAAAAACGCTTATTTAATTGGTGCTATAATTAACGTTATTCTTATAATAATCATATTTTTTTCAAGCACTTTAATCGCTAATATGCTTCACAATAAAGCCTTAAGCCCAGCGATTATGAGCATTGCATTCATTACTCCTTTTATTACCATTTCAAGCATCCAAAGAGGATTCTTACACGGAAAAGAAGACATGTTACCCGCATCGGTTACCAACGTAACAGAAGAAATAGTAAAAATAATCTTAATTATTTCACTACTTCCAATTGCCATTGCAAAATCAAATGTAACCGCCGTTATATTTATCGTTTTATTTAACGTTATTACCGAGCTATCAAACATCTTATTAATGCAAAAAAGTATAAATAAAAAGTACGTAAAAAAAGAAAAAAGTTATTTTAACTTAAAAATAATAAAAGAAATATTAAAGATATCAATACCTACAACATTAGTTAGACTAATTTCTTCGGTAGGTTTCTTTTTAGAGCCAATAATTCTTACCAATACCCTTTTATCAACTGGTTTTTCATCTAATTATATAACACTTGAATACGGTATTATTAACTCTTACATAATACCACTTCTTTCAATGCCTAGCTTTTTTTCATTATCGATAGCATCCGCTTTACTTCCTAATATAACAAAATCATACGCTAATAAAAAATATAAAGAATTTAACTCAAAGCTGTTAAAACTCCTTTTCCTATCACTTTTGACAGGATTTATTTGTCTTTTTATTATCATGCTTTTTCCGGAGACAATTTTAAAATTAATATACAGCGTTAACTTCGGAATTAATTACATCTATTTAATGGGACCTTTTTTTCTAATATTATACATGCAGCCTACTTTACAAGTGGCACTTCAAGCGATGGGTAAAACAAATAAATTGTTTATAACTTCAACGATTTCAATGGTTTTAAAATACACCGTACTTTTTGTATTTGGCAAGTTAGGTTTTGGAATGAACGCACTTATATTTTCTATTATAACCGGAATCATTACAACGACATTCTTAGTGGTATTTATCGTTTTAAAAGAAATAAATAAAAAAATCTAGCTACTTACTAGATTTTTTACTTTTAGCATCTACCTTAACAGAAAAAGTAATTATGTTACACACAATTAATATAGCGTATGACCAGTATGATACATTCTTAATAATTATTTGTAAAACAAGTAAAATAAGTGCTAAAACATCCAAAATTATCATTAATGTTTTTAGTATTTTCATACTTTTTCTTCTTCTTTCTATTTCTTCTTTAGTTACTTCGTTTTTCATTTTTTACTCTTCATTTTGCTTATTATTTAAAGAACACGTAAATCCTTTATCTTCGTATTTTTCCTTTAAAATTTCTACCGTATCAGAAACGCTTGGCTTTACGAATAAAATAGTTTGGTTATCGTTTATTACAAGTCCGTCAAATCCATCTCTTTTATAATTCGTTTCAACGTTAAATGTAAAACCTTTACTATTTTTTTCATAGCTAACGTCGTTACCGTTAACCGACACATTATTAATAAAGAAATCTTCATACTGCGTTTTTAAATCCTCAACTACGGCCGATTTGTTATCAGTGTTAGAAACCACCACGTAATTAAAGTTTGACTTTATAACCAAGCCATCCTCATAATCGGCGGTATAAGTTACGTTTTGGCTTTCCGCATCACTTTTAGAAGAATAAGTACATGTTAAAGTACCATTTTCCAAAGTGTCATTTTGCGGTTGCTTTGCTACCGTTGTAGTTTTAGGCTCAACGTCTTTAGTTGTTCTTCCTAAATCAGACTTATTATTAATGTAATACAAAACAAGCAAAATACCAATTGCTATAATAATTCCTAAAATGGTGTAATTAGGCCTTTTACTAGAAAGAAGCACCTCGTTATTGGTTACCGGATCTATAACAACCGTGTTATTAACAGCCCCATCATATAAATCATCTAAGTTTATTTCACGGGTAACATATCGAGAGTCATTATCTTCATTTTCTGATAATTCGTCTAAAACTTCAGATTCTAAATTATCTTTTTCTTCCTTTTTTAACTTTTCTTCATCTTTTTTAACGTCGTTTTTCTCTTCGCTCATCTTAAGTTACCCTCCTTATATTATATATAATAACATAATATTTTACTTTTAAAAATATCATTGACTTTTTTTGCCAATTTTTTCTCCATATTTTACATAAGTTTCTAATCCTTTTTTAGAATTTTTTAAAATATCATCATCGATTACTACAGCATCTTTTTCTACCAGTACAACAATCGTAGATCCACCGTACTCAAAATAACCTTTTTCTTTTCCCTTATAAACAAGCCCAGAAGTCTTTAAATTTCTTATTTTTCCAACTAATAAGGCACCAACTTCAACGTAAGTAACCATTTTAAAATTTTCGGTTTTAATAATGGTACACTCCCTTTCGTTTTCTTTAAAAACCTTAAACTTATCATAAACTATAGGATTTACGGTATGAAATTTACCATGTATTTTATAATTATTTATAATAATACCATCATCACAAAACAAATAGTGATGATAATCTTCCGGAGATAATCTAAAAACAAGGGCGTAACCAGCAAGATACGTTTTAGCTAACTTTTTATCTTTTAAAATAGATGATACGCTATATTTACTATTTTTTACGTTAAAAGATAGGTTACTATTTATTTTATAGCAAGTAAGTTTAGCGTCACAAGGAGAAATAAAAGAATTTTTATCATTACTTATTGGTCTTTTTGAAGTGCGGATTTTTCTTGTAAAAAAATCATTAAAGCTTGAATATTTTTTACTTTCGTAATCCTCCATGTTAATATTATGCCTTTTAATAAAACTTTTTATTATTATTTTTGATAACCTAGAGTTCATAAAAAGTGCTACTAAATTCGATACAAAGGCATTTTTTACAACTGGTTTTAAAATCATTCTACCTAAAAAAGTATTATACAAAAAGGATAACCCTTTATTAGGATTATCTTTAACCGTTTTTCTCATCATCTCATCGCCGCCCATATAATTGCTATTTCTATTACGGCTAGTATGGAGCATATAACGTACCAAATACCAGTTGGTTTTTTAATTTTTATGTTCAAAACAAATAATATTGCCGTCATAAGCATAACAAGCGGATATGCTTTATAAAAAATACTAGGATTTAAAAATATGTTTAAATTATAGGTAAAAGGTAATATTATGGCTATGCTAGTAACCGGAAGTCCATAATAATACGATGCTTTTTCCTGCTTTTTTTTATTAAATATTGTCTTTTCTTCCGCTAAAACATTAAAGTATGCTAATCTTACAACCGCGGTTAAAATATATATTACGTAAATTACTATGTTTAACCTGCTTGTAAATCCCATGCATATACCCAATACAACCGGAAACACACCAAACGAAACCGTATCAACAAGTGAATCGATTTGAACGCCAAACTTCTTTTCCGTTTCCGTTCTTTTGCACGCCCTTGCAACACTACCATCAAACATGTCACAAACGCCAGATAAAATTAAACACATGATTGCCGCAGGAATATTACCGAAAAATGCAATAACCATTCCAACAACCGCAAACGCAAGTCCAATGTAAGTTAATATCACCGATGCACCATAAAAGCCTATAAACATAACTATCTACTCCTTATCATTATATGTTATGACATAATTATAACATATTTAAAATTTAATAGAAACAAAAAGAAGACATTAATCTTCTTTTTTGTAATTCGGATTATCAATCTCTGGTTTCATAAGAGGAAATAAAACAACGTCCCTTATTGAAGGTTGATCATATATTAACATCATTAGTCTATCTATTCCAAAACCTAAACCTGAAATCGGTGGCATACCTTGCTCCATGGCAAGCATGAATCCTTCGTCTAGATCCATCGTCTCATCATCACCTTGAGCCTTCGCTTTTAATTGATCTTCAAAAGTTTTTCTTTGTGTTATAGGATTTACAAGTTCAGAATACGCCTTGCATAATTCAGTTCCAAAGGCCACAACCTGGAAAACGTCTATTATTCTATCATCTTTGTCATTTCGTCTTGCAAGAGGAATAAGCATAGCAGGATAATTATACATTATTGTTGGCTCAACTATGTTTTCTCTTATTTTCTTTTTATACACAAAATCAACGATTTGGCTAACTGATTTATAATCTTCTAATTCCTCGTAGGTAAATAATCCTTTATCTACTATCTTTTCTTTTAATACTATTGGATCTTCAATTTCTAAAAAGTCAAACCCAAATATTTTTCTCATTTCTTCAACGTAATTTATTCTATTCCAGTTTTCTTTACCAAAGTCTAAACTAACGCCTTGATACTCTACCGTTGTAGTTCCAAGAAGTTCCATTAATAAAGACTTTATAAAATCCTGGTAAAAAGCCATATTATCTTCAAAGTTCCAATAAGAAGCATACCATTCTACCTGGGTAAATTCTTGTAAATGTTGCGTGTCCATTCCTTCGTTTCTAAAACATTTTGCAACTTCATAAACCTTATCATATCCCGCTGCAATACACTGCTTTAAATACGTTTCTGGCGCAATCCTTAAGTTACAGTCAATGTCCAAAGCATTGTGATGCGTATAAAATGGTTTAGCTGCTGCACCACATACCGCCGTTTGCAATATAGGTGTTTCAACTTCTAAAAAACCGTGTTCTCCTAAATATTTATGAATAAAAGCATAAAGCTTACTTCTTCCTAAAAATACTTTCCTTGACTCTTCGTTCGAAATTAAATCTACGTATCTTTGACGATACTTAAGCTCGGTATCATTAAGACCATGGAACTTATCCGGAAGCGGTCTTAACGCCTTACCTAAAAATTCAAACGAGTTAACCCGTAAGGTTTTTTCTCCGGTTTGAGTAGTAAAGATTTCTCCTTCTGCTCCTAAGAAGTCCCCGGCATCAATTAATTTTTTAAAGAAACCATATTTTTCCTCACCAATTATATCAATTCGAAACTCTAATTGCATACCTGCTTCAATGTCTCTTATTCTAACGAAACTTAATTTTCCCATCTTTCTCATAAAGATAACACGGCCAGCTATTCTTACGTTTTTAACTCCGTCTTCTAGCTTACTTGCTTCTTTTAAAGAATGCGTTTTTTCATATCTTTCAGGATATGGGTTACACACCTTTTTTATTTCATCTAGCTTTGCTCTTCTTACTAATTCTTGTTCAGTTAATTCTCTCAAGATAATTCAACTCCTTTATTTCTATATATTATAACATAATTTTTTATTATTTAACATTTATTTGCTAGCGGTACATTGGTATCCAGATTTCTCTAAGTTACTTTTTAATTTTTCAAAAGTAAGGTCCTTAGAAATTTCAAAATAACTAAGTGGCGTTGATTCTTGGTTTATTCCACTTAAACTTTTAAAATCAATCAGTTCAAAATCCAAATATCCGTTAACCTTAAAATAATCATCACTATTCTCATACGAATAAGTAAATCCAGGCATACCATTAGAATTAATTATCGCTTTTAGTTTTTCGTTTTTTACATAATCTATTTGGTCTTTGTACTCATCGCTTAAAGCGGTGTAAGTATACGTACTTTGAACGTAAATAATCTTATTTTTTTTATAAGTTATTTTATATTCGTCAGTGTATTTATAGCCAATATCTTCAGCACTAGTAGAACAATTAACCACTTTTTCTAAACCAAACACATAATTTACAAGCACGTATATCAAAATAATTCCTATAATAAACCCAATGATAAACCAAATTATGATTTTTTTGTTACTTAAAAAATTGTTATCTTTTTTTTCTTTAGGTGCATCTTCATCTTGCTCTTTTACTGAATCTATAATATTTAAAGATTCATCATAATTATCATTATCTTTATTTTCTTTAACCTCATCATCTTTCATAACGTCATCAGAAAAAAAAGGTGTTTTATTATCATCATTTTTTATTTCGGAATCTTTATAAAAAACCTCTTTTTTGTGGTATGTCAATTCTTCTTTTGCATCATCTTTTTTACCCGTGTCTATCTCAATAAAATCACTACCAAAAATATCATCTAACGCGTTCTTTAAATCCTTATCTTTATTATCCATGATACCCCTTCTTTCATCTTTATATAGTATATCATAACAAGCATTTTTCATCAATAAAAAGACATTAATGTGCTTTTATTAATGTCTTTTATTTATTTACCTCATCTTGTTTAATTATAAAAAGTTCACCATTTTTGCAAAACGCATAAAAAACATCCACAACCTTGATTTTTTTGTCCGCTAATACGTTAAGTAGCCAACTTTTCGTTTTATTAATACTATACAAATTATCAAAGTTTACCTCACCATCTAATATGATGGGAAGTGGGTATGTTTTTTTATCTTTATCATCCTTTTTAAAAACGGATAATTTACCATTTATCTCTAGAATCGCATAATCTACCTCATCAATTGATCTTACGTCCTTTTCTCTTAACTGTAATAATAAATCATCCAAAGTATATCTTTGCTCTACCATGTTTTTAAAGTTAATTAATCCTTTTTTTATAATAACAACGGGTTTACCATCAACGAAACTTCTAAACTTCGTACTTTTTAAAGATACTCTAGATATTAAAACCTGTAAAACAACAAGGACTAAAGCTGGAACCAAGCTAAAAAAGAAATTTGACTTGTTTTCAAGCGCTATTGCAACTAACTCCGCAATCAAAATAAACACAACTAAATCAAAGGTTCCTAGTTGTCCTACTTCCCTTTTTCCCATTATTCTAAATATTAACGCAACAAGCAAATATATAACAATGGTTTTTACAATTATAATTAATAAAGACATGCTATCACCAATATTATTATGATATTAATCATAATTTTGTATTCAAATAATATATTTAATTAGAGGTGAAACATGAAAAAATACTTAATCCCTTGTTTATATACGCTTTCGATATTATTATTAGGGAGCTTCTTATCTAGCATCATTTATTACTTTAACTTAACATCTGATAAATTTAATACGATATTATTATATTTAATTGGTATTATGTCTATTTTTGTTGGATCATTAAAACTTTCTAAAAACTTAAATCAAAAAGGAATTATAACAGGAGTTATTTATTTTGGCATTTTTGTTATTATAATGGTTTTTACTTCTGTTGTTATTTTTAAGTCTGAACTTAATATTAAAAGCTTTATATATTATTTTGTTTTACTAATATTTAGCATGCTAGGTGGGATACTAGGCAAAAACATGCAAGAAGAAAAAGAAGCAAACTAGCTTCCTTTTTTGTATTTACTAATAAAGTCTTTTTTATATTCATAAAACCTATCTTCTTTTATGGCCTGTCTTATTTCTTCTGTTTCTTTAATTAAAAACCTTATGTTATGAATAGACAATAACCTTCCGGCGTTTACTTCTCCTGCCGTAATTAAATGCCTTACGTATGCCTTGGTAAAGTTTTTACAAGTATAGCAATCACAAGTATCATCAAGTGGTGTAAAATCTTCTTTAAACTTTGCGTTTTTAATGTTTACTCTTCCATGTCTTGTAAAAAAATTACCGTGTCTTGCAAGCCTGGTTGGTAAAACGCAATCAAACATATCAATTCCCCTTGATACTCCTTCTAATATGTCGATGGGCTCACCTACTCCCATTAAATACCTTGGCTTATCTTTTGGTAAGTACTTTGTTGCGTAACTAATCATGTTATACATAACATCTTTAGGTTCTCCAACGGAAGTTCCTCCAACCGAGTAACCATCAAAGTCCATTTCAACGGTTTTTATAGCACTTTCACGCCTTAAATCCTCGAACTCTCCACCTTGTACGATTCCAAATAATGATTGATTAGGATTATTAAAAGCCTCTTTTCCTCTTTTAGCCCAACGAAGCGTTCTTCTCATTGAGTTTTCTATGTAAGTTCTTGAAGCAGGATAAGGTGCACACTCATCAAAACTCATCGCGATGTCAGAGTCTAGCTTGTTTTGTATCTCAATAGACTTCTCTGGCGTTAAAAAAAGCTTTTTACCATCAATGTGACTTTTAAAATGAACACCTTCTTCGGTTATGTCTTTTTCTTTGTTTTTAGCAAGCGAAAAAACTTGAAAGCCACCGGAATCAGTAAGTGTAGGCCCATCATAATTCATGAATTTATTAAGTCCACCGGCTTTTTTAATAACGTCCTGTCCCGGTCTTAACCATAAGTGATAGGTATTTGATAAAACAACGGATGATCCGCATGCTTTTAACTCCTCCGGCATAAGTGTTTTTACGTTTGCAAGTGTTCCAACCGGCATAAAAATTGGAGTCTCATAAGTCCCGTGATTAGTTATTAGCTTACCTAATCTTACGTTTTCATCCGTTTTGTTATTTTTTATTAGTTCATATTTAATTTTTGCCATGTAAATCACCAGAAAGATTATAGCATAATAAAAAGCATTAATCAAAATGCTTTTTTAGTTTCCAAATCTTTTGTATTTATTTCTTACTTTTTTAACCGAATTAAATGCATGGTGTCTTTTTAATTGTTTTTTAACATAAACCGTATCTTTTTCATTAACCGTTTTAACCTTGTTATAATTAAACTTAACGCCCACACTATCTACATACGTTTTCATAGTTTTATTTATCCTTTCTTGAAAGTAATCTTTTTTTTGCATACAAAAGTGCTTTATACTCTTTTTTATTTTCTTTTATATCATCTTTAAGCTGCAATTTTGCATATTTAATAAATGGTTTTGATATTTTTACTAAATTAACATCATCTTTTATATTTTGTTTTATTATTTTTAAACGATTATAAACATCCATTATTTCATTTAAAAATAAAGGATTAGAATTCTTGTTTAAATACGTTTTTATCGCATCATCAAGATCGTTTAAAATACATAAGTAAGATGGTGTATCATAGTAAAAATTTTTCTTATCAGCTGATATTACATTATACTTAAAAAGTTCATCTAATATTACATTATGAAAGCACATGTTAGATAATAATTCTTCATCATACATTATTTTAGTTTCATAATTAATTGATATCGCTTTATCAAGTTGGTTCATATCAAAATAGTTAACACCGTCTTCTTTTCTTAACTTTTCTAAAGTCTTTTTGTATAACACGTTATCACTCCTTTTTGCTTTTTAATAAAACATGTATTTATTTAATAAACATACAATCTCCAAAAGAGAAAAACCTGTATTTTTCCTTAACAGCGTGCTCATAAGCTTTAAGTATGTTCTCTTTTCCTGCTAAAGCACTAACAAGCATTATTAACGTTGATTTTGGCAAGTGAAAGTTAGTTAATAAAGCGTCGATTCCCTTAAATTTATATCCTGGATAAATAAATATCTTGGTGTTACCAGATTGTTCTTTAAAGTATCCATCATCATCCGCTACCGTCTCTAAAACCCGGGTTGTTGTTGTACCAATTGCTATTATTTTATTTCCTCTTTTTCTTGTTTCGTTAAGAAGGTTTGCAACTTCAGAAGAAAGAATATAGTATTCAGAATGCATATCATGGTTAGTTACATCTTCTACGACTACCGGCCTAAACGTACCAAGTCCAACATGAAGTGTTACATATGCTATGTTTACACCTTTTTCTTTTAACTTATTTAAATATTCTTTAGTAAAATGAAGTCCTGCCGTTGGAGCTGCTGCACTTCCTAGGTTTTTAGCATAAACCGTTTGATACCTTGATTTATCTTCTAGTTTTTCTGTTATGTAAGGAGGAAGAGGCATCTCGCCTAACCTATCTAATATTTCAAGAAAAATACCATCATAAATAAATTTGTAGCGTCTTATCCCATCTTCACCAACAAAAGTACACTTACATGATAATTCATCAGAAAACTTAACCATCGTTCCTTCTTTAATTCTTTTTGCAGGTTTGGTTAAACACTCCCATTCATCATCACCTAAATCCTTAAGCATTAAAACCTCAATTACCGCACCAGTATTCTCTTTATGACCAATTAATCTAGCAGGAATAACCTTGGTATCATTTAAAACGATGGTGTCTCCTTCATTTATGTAATTTATTAAATCGGTAAACCTACCATCTTTAAAATCACCCGTATTTTTATCCAAAACAAGCATACGTGATTTGCTTCTATTTTTTAAAGGAGTTTGTGCAATTAACTCTTTAGGTAAAAAATAATCAAAGTCTTGCGTTTTCATAAAACACCTCCTAAATAAAAAAATAAGTACTTGTTAGGTACTTATTATAGTTTATTTTAACTAAAAATGCAATTGATTGTTCTCACTTTGTTTATCGATTGCCAAATGCTTATATGCAATATCCGTTACAACACGTCCTCTAGGAGTTCTTTTTAAATAACCTATTTGAAGCAAGTAAGGTTCACACACGTCTTCAATCGTTGATACTTCCTCACCGATTGATGCCGCAACCGCTTCTACACCTACTGGTCCACCATTAAATTTATATATTATTGTTTTTAAAAGTTCATAGTCAACTTCATCAAGCCCTAGCTTATCAACCTTAAGAGAATCAAGTGCGTGTTTGGTTATTTCTAAAGTTATAATACCATCTGCTTTAACAAGTGCAAAATCGCTAACCCGTTTTAAAAGCCGGTTTGCAATTCTAGGTGTTCTTCGGCACCTGTTAGCAAGTTCTTTTGCGGCTTCATCTTCAATTTGTAAATCAAGTACCCGAGCACTTCTTTTTATTATTTTGGTTATTTCCTCTTCGGTGTAATAATTAAGTTTAGATACTATTCCAAAACGATCACGTAATGGTGCTGATAAATCACCCGCTCTTGTCGTTGCACCAATTAAGGTAAACTTAGGCAAATCAATTCTTAAATTACGATTAGATCCTTCCCCACCAACTATTATGTCTAAGGTAAAATCTTCCATGGCCGAATATAGTATTTCCTCTACAAACCTTGGTATCCTATGTATTTCGTCAATAAATAATACGTCCCCTTCTTCTAAAGATGATAATACCGCTGCTAAATCACCAGACTTTTCAATTGCCGGGCCAGATGCAGTTTTTATGTTCGCTCCCATTTCGTTTGCTATAACGTAAGATAAAGTTGTCTTACCAAGACCCGGTGGGCCATATAAAAGAACGTGATCAAGGCTTTGCTTGCGCATTTTAGCAGCCTTCATAAAAACTTTCAAATTCTCGACGATATCTTTTTGACCAATATATTCATCTATCGTTTTAGGCCTTATCGTAGATTCAAAATTGTCTTCTTTTAATTTATCAGATGTAATTATTCTATCGTCCATAAGATGTTCTCCTTTACTTTAACAATAATTTTAACGCGTCTTTAACTTGTAACTCCAATGATTTAGAAGCATCAACCATTGGTAATATCTTCTTTATATCCGCTTGTTTATAGCCAAGGGATTTAAGCGTTTCACTAAGTTCGGTAAAATCTTGTTTAGATGTTTTTTCATCACTAGCTAACTTACCTTTTAAATCAAGAATAATTTGTCTTGCAACCTTATCACCAATTTTTGGGAACTTCTTTAAATAATTAATGTTACCCGATTCAATGGCCTCATGAATCCCGTTCATGTTATCACCAGAAAGCATTGGAAGTGCCATTTTACAGCCGAGTCCTTTAACGCTAATTAATCTTAAAAATAAATCTTTTTCTTCTTTAGTTTTAAAACCATAAAGTGTATTTTCATCTTCTCTTATTTGCTGATATAAATAAATTAAAATTTCTTCGTTCAGTTTATATGAATAAGGATTAGAAACATAAATCATATAACCAATACCGTGTGTTTCAACAACGATATAACCAGGTTCTATAATGCTTACAACTCCTTTAATATAAGAATACATAACAATCATCCTACTTTCTAATACAAAACAATTTTAACACGAACAAATGTATTTGTAAATAATTACTTTTTAATATTTGAATTTTTTATGTATGGATTAGATAAAGAATAATAATCATCCCTGTCATTTATAAATCCGGCGTTATATACCATCATTATGCTATTTATGTTATCAGGAGCTATTCTTGCTTTTATTTTATGGATAAAAGGATACGTTTTAAATACATAATCACATACTTCACTTAAAATAAGCCTGCCGTAACCTTTAGACCTTTTATCCTTATCAACCAGTTGTCTTACGTATACAGCTTCTTCCTTTTCGTTAAAGTTTCCAAAATCAACATAACCGATAAGCTCATTATTCAAAGACAAAAAGAAACCTTTACCAAAAATATCATTAGCGCTTTTTAAAAGATGAGGTAAAAATCCTTGAAACCTTTTTATAACGCTTTCGTCTTTTAATATTTTCTTTAAAAATAACATGTGTTCTTTATTGTCTTTATCAAAAAAACATAAACTTAACTTTCCAATATTAATATTATCCATGTTTAACACCATTAACATTTTAACATAACTAAAAAAAGATTACCATAAGGTAAATCTTATTAAGTATTATAAAGATAATAAATTTTAATTAGCACCATTTCTTCTTAATTGATCTTTGTCTTGACTTATTATAACGCCATCTTTCGCTCTTATTTCATATTCATACTCATATCCTCTATAATGAAACTCAACGTCATATACAAGTTCATTATCATCATAATCTTCTTGCTTTTTAACGAAATTAACGTCATTTTCACTAGCATTAGCATTATCTAAAGCAATCTTAATGGCTTCATCTAAAGTTATGTTGTTTCCTTGGGTTGTTTGAACGTTATTATTAGTATTATTACCGGCATTATTATTTACACTACCACTCGAAACATAATAATCAGTATAGAACACCTTACCTTCTTTTGCATCTATTTTAAATTCATAATCATTATTATTGTAATAAATTTCTACCTCATACTCTTTTTTATCTAATTCAAAATCAATACTTTCAAAATAAATGTCACTTTCGTTTACATTCATTTTTTCTATAATAATTTCTTTTACCTTATCCTTACTTATAAAAGATGTTTTAACGTAAATAAAGAAACTTATTAATAAAGCTACTATAATTAAGATAATTATTAGTACGACGGTTAAAATTGTTTTCTTTTTTTCTTCAAGCTTTTTCTTTTTCATATAAACCACCTTCCTATTATTAATTTTACCATAAGAAAATTTCATAGACAATACGTTATTAATAAAGAAAAATAAAATACTTAATCAAATTAAAACACCTTATTAAAAAATAAAGTGTTGATGTTATAGTTATAGTTATAGTTATATCTATTTATTTTCTTAATTATTCTTCATTGTAATGACATCAGTTTTAGGTTTTTTTATAAAAATTCTATAAAATATATTTTTTACTTTAAATATAAAAAATATATTCGCATTTAACTATTTAACAAACATTTCCAAACAAAAACAAGGAAGCATTTTCCTTGTTTTAATTATTCCAAATTAAGCTTATTATCCAAAATCTTAACACTTAAAACGTAGTATATTATCGGTAAAATAAGCATTATAATGGTAGTAACACCAAATAAATAATATAGTGCATCAGAAGATGGAACGGCTTTATTAAGTTCTTCAATAAATCCTTTATTTAGATACATCGCAAAAAATAGCAAAGAAGAAGTTATAACTTGACTTACAGTATATACCGCTATTCCAAACACAACCGAATATAATCCTTTTTTCTCGTTTTGTGTTTGTCCTAAACAAATTGATAAATAAAACATAAGCAAGTTGGTAACATAAGAAGCTAACATCATTAATAATACGTATAACAATAATAGCATTCCATTATATCCAGCATTATTAATAAAGTTTTTAACCGAATCTATTATTGGACCTAAAGAATCAACCGTATATAATCTTACTAATAACGCGATTATAACAACGATTATGCTAATTAAAATAAATATTATGCTTGATATTAATTTAGAGTTTATAATCGTGGTTTTCTTTACCGGTAACGTATGCATTAAATATCCTTCGTCTTTAATTAAGTTGTTATAAAACCTTTGAATACTAATAATAAAAGTATATATAAAGCACCCGAATAATAACATTACAAAAAGAATTAAAACCATTGCATCAATTATTTTAAAAAACGAAAATTTATCCGCTAGAAATTCAGTAAAACGATTAAAAAGCCCAAAGCCAATCGTTAATAAATATAACGGAAACAAACTTCTTGACATTGACTTAATATCATATTTTAATAACTTCTTTAGCATTTAAATTCCTCCCTAAATATCTCATCTATTGATGCGTTTTTCTCACGTCTTAAATCATCAGCATCCTTAACGAATAAAACCTTCCCATCTTTAATAAAGATAACATCATCTAGTATCTTTTCAACGTCTGAAATAAGATGCGTTGATATAATGATTGATGAATCATCACTAAAATTATTCATGATGGTCTTTAAAATGTAGTCTCTTGCCGCCGGATCAACCCCACCAATTGGTTCGTCTAACACGTATAATTTGGCTTTTCTACTCATTACCAAAACCAGCTGTACCTTTTCTTTCATTCCCTTTGACATTGTTTTTAACTTATCATTTGCGTTAATGTTTAACTGCTTTAGTAACTTTTTTGCTTTTGTCTCGTCAAAATCATCATAAAAGTCTTTAAAAAATGCTATTAGCTCACTTACTTTCATGTTAGAGTTTAAATAAGTTCTTTCAGGTAAGTAAGATATTATTTTCTTGGTTTCTATACCCGGAGTCATTCCGTTTATTAAAACCTTACCACTGGTTGGAGCTAAAAGATCATTAATTAATTTTATAAGCGTTGTTTTTCCACTTCCGTTAGGTCCTAAAAGACCAATTATCTTCCCTTTTTCTAAAGATAGGTTAACGTTTTTAAGAGCTTTTTTATTTCCGTAATTTTTTGATAAATTTTCACATTTTACTATTTCCATTTTCTATTTCCTCCTTTAAGTACTTAATTAACTCTTCTTTGGATATTCCAAGACCCACCATATCTTGCACATATTGTTTTGTCTTTGCTTTAGCTAGTTTTCTTTTTTCTTTTAAAATTAATGATTGATTAGTAGTTACTCTTCTTCCAATTGTTTTTTCAGTTTTTATAAGCCCTTCTTTTTCAAGCTCGTAAAACGCACGCTGAATTGTATTAGGATTAACGTTTATTTCACTTGCAAGTTCTCTTACCGATGGTAACTTATCATCCATTTTATATTTTCCAGAAAATATCCATAATTTTATTTGATTAATTATTTGCATATAAATTGGTGTTTCATTGTTAAAAACCAATAACATCGCCTCCTTGTATTACTTATCTAATACAATAGTACAATATTGCTTTTTCTTTGTCAACCATAAAAGGTATAATATGTGTTATTGCCTATCTTATTTAAATAAAAACATATAAAAAACGAACTATTTCTAGTTCGAGTAAATATCAACATGTGACGCCGAAGAAAAGTTATCTACAACTTATTGGTAATTTAATATATAAAATCAATCTGATTTCATTTTAACACATAATAAGTATTTTTTCCATTATTCATAGATTTAATTATATTATTATTAATCAT
>CASEJU010000081.1 GCA_949288335.1 uncultured bacterium
ATGACAAATAAATCGCCTTGGAAGTATTATATATGATTTTAAAACTTATTGCACATTATTTGTGCACTTCTTTTTTTTAAATACGTTACGTAAAAGAGCTTATGTAAAGGCTCTTTTTGTTTGACTATTTTTTTAAAACGTATATAATATAAAAACTAATTACGGGTTGGTGATTTTTATGAATATTGGAATAGAAAAAAAGATAGAAGAATATAAAGTATGTAAAGATAAAATATTGTTAGAAGAAATAATTAAGTATTATGAACCATTTTTTTGTAATCGAATAAAAGAAGTTTATGGTAATAAGTACATAGATAAAGCAAAAAAGGAATTGCCTTTATTAGTAAATTATTATTTTGAAAAGAACATACATGATAAGTTGTGCAATTATCTTTCAAAAAAATCAAAAACAATATTTAACACTAAAGAAAACTTTGATGATAAAATTAATAATGGTAACGAAGAATTAATAAAAAAGCATTATATAAGCAAGTTTTATAACAAACTAATTAGTGGTGCTTACTCAAGCGTATTAACAGATAAGCAAAAACTTAATTTATCAGTACTAATTGTAAATAACGTTTATGATAATTATGTAAAGAGTTCTAAATCTTCTGGTGTTGCTTTATCTTTTAATTCGATGTTAAACAATAAATTAGAACTATTTAAAAATGAACAGACGGTACTTTTATACTACGTTAGAAAAATAGAATTAACCAATAATATAAAAAAGTATTTTTATAAAAAGTATAAATACTTACTTAAAGATTATAATTATGTAACATATGATGATTTTAAATTAATAGTTGATGAAGTTTTAAAAAGAAAATATACATCTAATGCTAAATTAGATGATAGAATAAAAAGACTTATAAAAGAAAAAGAAGCGTTAAACGAAAGCAAAATCCCATTAGAAAAAAGATATGCGTATATTAAAGACTTAGTGTTTAATAAATTAAAATCAAAAGTATCTGTAAGTGAAGACGTCTTAAAATGTGAAATAGATAAAAAATATAATGATTACATTTTAGTTGTAAAAGAAAAACTACGAAATGGTGATTCTTTTAATGTAAAAAGCTATCTTAATAACAGGCTTACTGATCATATAAAAAGAAGAAAGAGTTTTTTTAAATATGTATATGTGGATAAAGACTTAGTAGAAAAAACAAGGAAAGATAACGTTTATTTAGTTGAAAAATATGCTGTTAGGTATGCTAAAAGTGTTGATCAAAATACTTTGTCTAATAACCTTTCAAAAAAATATGATGAATTAGTACAAGAGTATTATAAAAAGATGAGAAAAACACCGTTTTTAGTATATGTACAAAATGGTTTAAGAAGTGAAGCTAATATGTTACGTAATAATTATGTTGACGATGAAACTAAAGAAAAAACAAAAAAGCCCAAGTTAAAATAGGGTGTTTTTTGTATTTAATTATGATATAATCATTAAATGGAAAAAGGTGATATTATGCTAAAACCAAATTTTAAAGAAGCTAAAAAAAGAAATAAAGAGGATATTAAAATAATAAGGGATAAATACGTTATTCCAAAAGAAGTAGAAAATATTGGTTTAAATAAAAAATATTATATAAAAACTTATGGTTGTCAGATGAATGAGCATGATAGTGAGATAATAAAAGCTATCTTAGAGGACATGAAATACACTAAAACGGACGATTATTTAGATGCTGATATAATAATTTTAAATACGTGTGCCATAAGGGAAAACGCTCATAATAAGACTTTTGGAATGTTAGGCAGAATAAAGCACTTAAAACAAACAAAAAAGGATTTATTAGTGGGTCTTGCGGGTTGTATGAGCCAGGAAGAATCCGTTGTAGATGAAATAATAGATAAGTATAAATGGATGGACTTTGTATTTGGAACACATAACATATATGATTTACCTAACATATTAAAAAAGCACTTGGAAGATAAAAAATTAGAAGTTGAGGTTTTATCAAACGAGGGAAACGTAATAGAAGGTTTACCATTTAAAAGAGATTCTAAGTATAAGGCTTGGGTAAACATAATGTATGGTTGTGATAAATTCTGTACTTACTGCATCGTTCCTTACACAAGGGGAAAGCAAAGAAGTAGAATGCCCGAAGACATAATAGATGAGGTAAAAGATTTAATAGAAAAAGGATATAAAGAAGTTACTTTATTAGGTCAAAACGTTAACGCATACGGAAAAGATTTTAAAGATAGAAACTATAAAATGGAAGACTTGCTTCGTGATGTTGCAGAAACTGGTATAGAAAGGGTAAGGTTCGTAACATCTCATCCATGGGACTTTACTGATAACATGATTGATGTAATTGCAAAATATGATAACATCTGTAATTATATTCATTTACCTGTTCAATCTGGTTCATCTAGAATATTAAAATTAATGGGAAGACGCTATACTAAAGAATCTTATTTAGAGTTATATAACAAAATAAGAAACAAAATAAAAGGATGCTCTATTACAACTGATATAATTGTAGGATTTCCAGGTGAGACAAAAGAAGACTTTGAACAAACGCTTGATTTAGCTAAAACGTGTAAGTTTGATTCAGCCTTTACTTTTATATACTCACCAAGAGATGGGACTCCTGCTGCTTTAATGGAAGATAAAGTAAGCAAAGAAGAAAAAGAAAAAAGATTGTATAAATTAAATGATGTTATAAATAAATACGCTAAAGAAGCTAATGATAAATTAGTGGGAAAAACTCTTCCGGTATTATTAGAAAGCATAAGTGAAAAAGATAAAAGCATGCTTGCGGGTTATACTGATACGATGAAATTAGTAAATGTAAAAGCTGATAAGAAATACATAGGCAAAATAGTAAACGTTAAAATAACGGATGCTAAAACTTGGAGTTTAGACGGAGAAATAGATGAATAATATTGAAAGTAAAATAGATGAGTTATTTGATGAATTAGAAGATAGTAAACTATATAAAGATTATGTTAAGGTAAAAGAAAAACTTGAAAATAACAGTGAAATAATGGATTTAATAAACGAAATAAAAAGATATCAAAAAATAGAAGCTAATAACAAGGATAAATCAGTGGAAGATAAAATAAAAAGTTTATATGATGAGTTGAATCATTATCCTTTATACCAAAGTTTTTTAATAATTAAAGAAGAATTAGAAGATGAATTGCTTATGATAAAAGATGCTTTTGAAAAATATTTTAAAGACATGCTAAAACTATAAGTGGTTTTAGCTTTTTTTTGCACAATAAAGTGTTGACCGTAGAAGTTATATCGTGCTATTATCAAAATAAAGGAAAGATAGTTATGAAAAAGAATTATAAAGGATTTACGTTAATAGAGTTACTAGCAGTAATAGTGGTG
>CASEJU010000082.1 GCA_949288335.1 uncultured bacterium
CAGTCCAATCCTTGTTTATACCAAGTCTTAAACCTGCAGGATTAACTTTTTGACCCATTAGTTTTCCTCCTTATATTATCTTTCTGCTACAACCACTGTTACATGACTTGTACGGTGATCGTTTTTAGCAATTCTTCCTCTTGAATCAGGTACAGACCTTTTAAGTACTGGACCATCATTAACATAAGCTTCTTTAACGTATAACTTAGCTTTATCAAGATTATGATTGTTTTCAGCATTTGCTACTGCTGATGTTAAAACTTTTTTAATAACGCGAGCTGCCTTGGTATTCATATTATTTAAAATTGCCATGGCTTCGTTTGCGCTTTTTCCGTTTATTAACCTCATAACTAAACGAGATTTTAAAGCGGAAATACGAACTGTCTTCGCAATTGCTTTCGCTTCCATATCGTTATCTCCCTTCTAGTTATTACTTCTTGTCTTTGTTCTCGCCGTGTCCACCACATTTACGTGTTTGAGAGAATTCTCCAAGTTTATGTCCAACCATGTCTTCAGTTACATAAACTGGAATGAAATCTTTACCATTATGAACCGCAAAAGTATGACCAATAAAATCTGGGAATATTGTTGAACGGCGTGACCAAGTTTTAATTACTTCTTTTTTTCCTTCTTCGTTTAACTTTTGAACCTTTTTAAGTAATCTTTCGAATACGTAAGGCCCTTTTTTTATACTTCTTGCCATTTACATTTCTTCCTTTCTATTATTTTTTACGGCTTACGATTAACTTAGTAGAAGCTTTTTTACTCTTTCTTGTCTTCATACCAAGAGCTGGTTTACCCCAAGGTGTCATAGGTTGCTTGCGTCCAACAGGAGCTCTTCCTTCACCACCACCATGTGGGTGATCATTAGGATTCATAACAGAACCACGAACGGTTGGACGAATTCCCATGTGACGATTACGTCCTGCTTTACCTAGGTTAACCAAGGCATAATCAGTGTTTCCAACCTCACCTATCGTGGCCATACAAGTTCCTAGTATCTTTCTTGTTTCACCACTTCTTAATCTTATTAATACGTATTTTTCTTCACGCCCAAGAATTTGTGCACTAGAACCAGCACTACGAGCTATTTGAGCTCCTTTACCTGGTCTCATTTCAATGTTATGGATAACGGTACCAACTGGTATATTCATAATTGGCATTGCGTTACCAACTTTAACATCAACGTTTTGTCCACTAACGATTATATCGCCAACCTTTAATCCTTTAGGAGCAATTATGTATCTTTTTTCTCCATCTTTGTAGAAGATTAACGCAATGTTAGCGCTTCTGTTTGGATCGTATTCAATAGCTGCTACTTTACCAGTAACATCAAATTTATTTCTCTTAAAGTCAATTACACGATACTTTCTTTTCTCACCGCCGCCGCGATGTCTTACCGTGATTCGACCTAAATTATTACGCCCACTATTTTTCTTTTTTGTGCCAACTAAGCTTCTTTCAGGAGTAGATTTAGTTATTTCATCATTAACCAAAACACTCATTTGCCTTCTAGAAGGTGTAGTTGGTTTTAACTTTTTAACTGGCATTTTATTTCCTCCTTATTAGCTTAAATCTAGCTTGCTACCTTCTGCTAAAGTTACGATTGCTTTTTTATAAGCCTTAGTAGCTCCGGTATAGCGTCCTACTCTTTTTTTCTTTGGTCTTACGTTTAGCGTGTTAACGTTTTTAACCTTAACGTTAAACGCGTTTTCAATTGCTTGTTTTATTTGTACCTTGTTGGCATTTTTTGAAACCTTAAACACAACTTTTGTTCCATCGGCTCCTATACCAGATGTTTTTTCAGTAACGATTGGTGCTAAAATTATGTCTTTCATTACTTAAGCACCTCCTCAATATATTTTACAGCGTCTTGTGTAATTACTATTTTCTCATGACTTAAAACGTCATATGTATTAACTTCGTTTGCTAAAACAAGTTTAACGTTAGATAAGTTTCTTGTTGATAATATTAAATTATCAGTTAGTTCAGTAACAACTATCAAAGTCTTATCAAGCGCTTTTAATGCTTCTAAAGTCTTTATCATGTCCTTTGTTTTGTTTGTTTTTGCTTCGAACTTATCAACAACTATAACGTCTTTATCTCCTGCCTTATAAGTTAAAGCAGACTTAAGTGCTAAACGACGCTCTTTTTTATTCATTTTCTTAGTATAATTTCTGTTCGCCCTTGGTCCAAATACTACTCCACCACCAACGAAATGTGGAGCTCTAATAGATCCTTGACGAGCGTTACCAGTTCCCTTTTGTCTCCATGGCTTTCTTCCGCCTCCAGATACCTCACTACGATTTTTAACAGCGTGAGTTCCTTGTCTTTTGTTTGCCATGAATAAATTTATATGTTCATAAACAACTTGATCATTTGGAGTTATTCCCCAAACGTTATCATCTAATTTAATGTCTTTAATCTTTTCACCCTTTAAACTTAAAAGTGCTGTTTTTGGCATTTTAGTTCCTCCTTTCATCACAAGTATCAATAATATAAGTTATTTAAACAACCATTATTAAACGGTTTCTTGTGATGTATTTTCATCATCAGTAACAGTTTCTGCTTCAGCTTTTGGTTCTTCTTTTACGTAAGTAACCAATTCAACCTTTTCGTTTTTTACGTTTGGCTTTTTAACAGCTGACTTGATGATAACTAAAGACTTTTTAGGACCTGGAACATTACCTTTAATTAAAATTACGTTTTCCTCTGGAATAACCGCAACAACTTCTAAATTTTGCACTGTTACGCTTACATGTCCCATGTGTCCAGGCAATTTCTTACCTTTAAATACACGCATTGGTCTCATTGTTCCCAAAGAACCAACGCCTCTATGATATTGAGATCCATGTCCCATCGGACCTCTTGATTGGTTGTAACGTTTAATTACGCCTTGGAATCCTTTACCTTTAGAGATTCCGCTTACATCAACCATTTCTCCTTCTTCAAAAACTTCCACAGTAAGTTCTTGACCTAGTTGATACTTACTAATATCTACTCCGCGAATCTCTTTTAAGAAGCGCTTAGGAGCAGTATTAGCTTTCGCTAGATGACCTTTTTCCGCTTTGTTACTTAGTTTTTCTCTTTTGGTATCAAAACCTAACTGAATAGCTTCATATCCGTCTGTTTCTACCCTTTTAATTTGAGTAACAACGTTAGGTTCTACTTCAACTACGGTAACAGGAATAAGTTTTCCGTTTTTTGCAAAAACTTGAGTCATTCCTAGCTTACGACCTAAGATTCCTTTTCTTTCCATTTTTTCCTCCTGTTTAATTATTTGATTTCGATTTCTACACCACTTGGTAAGTCAAGGTGTTGTAATGCATCTATTACTTCCTTACTCGGATCAGTGATGTCAATCAATCTCTTATGCGTACGCATTTCGAATTGTTCGCGTGAGTCCTTATACTTATGAACCGCACGTAAAATCGTATATTTTTGAATTTCGGTTGGAAGTGGTACCGGTCCTGATACCTTTCCACCCAAACGTTTAACCGTTTGAGCGATTTTGCTTGCCGCTAAATCCAAAGAACGATGTTCATACGCTTTTAGCTTAATTCGAATTTTGTTTGACATATTTACTTGTCCTCCCTTCGCCTATATCTGGTATAGACTTGCTCCGTAACGAATTACCTGAATCCCTTTAAATTATAATACCAACTTAACCGGGTGTATCAGCAACCTCGCACATCTATGCATCTACACGCAGTAACAATTATATCAGAAGAATTCCTTTATTTCAAG